>NZ_ATHV01000066.1 GCF_000422205.1 Desulfovibrio sp. X2 | reverse complement strand
CCCCCTCCGCCCCTCCCCCGCGTCTTTTCTGTCCCGCCTCCTAGCCTTCCGCTTCCGCGAAGGCTTCGCGGGCGGCGGCGAGGGCGTTGAGGGCGGCGGGGAAGCCCGCGTAGACCGCCATCTGGAGCAGGATTTCGACGATGTCTTCCTTGGAGACGCCGACGACGAGGGCGGCGCGGATGTGGACCTTGAGCTGGGGGGCCATGGTGCCGCGCGCGGCGGTGGCGGCGATCATGGCGATCTCCTTCTTGCGCGGCGAGAGCGTGGTGCGGGAGAATATCTCGCCGTAGGAGAAGTCCACGATGAAGCGGGCCATGTCCGGCGCGATGTCGGCCAGGGCGTCGATGACGGCGTTGCCCGCGCGGTCGCTGGTGGCCTTCATCACGGCCAGCCCCTTGGTGTGGCGGTCGGCCGGGGTGGGCTCCTCGGTGCCCGCGTGCACTGCCTCGCGCGGCAGGGGCAGCTCCACGCCCGCCTCCCTGAAGGCCTCGCGGGCCACGGTGATGGCGTTGAGGGCCGAGGCGAAGCCGGAGAAGATCATGGTCACGTAGATGATCTCGATGATCTGGCGCGGGGAGAGACCGGCGTTCAGGCTGCCGCGGATGTGCACGGCGAGCTGTGCCGGGGCGTTGCCCAGGGCCATGAGCGCGGCCACGGTGGCGGTCTGTCGGTCCGAGATGTCCGGCCCGGGCCGCGAGAGTATCTCGCCCGCGGCGAAATCGATGATGAAGCCGGGCATGTCCGGCGCGATGTCGGCCAGGGCGGTTTCGAGCTTTTCAGGCATGTCGGGCAGCAGGCGCCGCATGAGCTCCATGCCCCGTTCGTGTCTGTCCTGCATGGCTGTCCTCCTTGACGATTCTCGTATGATGTTGTGCGTCATGGACGCGGGTTTGTCCACGCCTTGCAGGATGCCGCACGGCCGTTTATATCTCCAATATATTTTTCATCATTGATTGATTCGTATGGAGAATAAGTCGTGGAGCTGAGGACCCTGGAGCAGTTCGTGGCCGTGGCCGAGGAACTGCATTTCGGCCATGCGGCCGAGCGGCTGCACATGTCGCAGCCGCCCCTGAGCCAGGCGGTGCGGCGGCTGGAGGACGAACTCGGGGTGGAGCTTCTGGCGCGCACCAGGCGGCGGGTGCGGCTGACGGCCGCGGGCGAGGCCTTTCTGCGCGGGGCGCGGGAGGTGCTGGCCGCGGCCGGGCGCGCGGCCGAGGCGGCGCGCCGCGCGGCGCGGGGCGAGGTGGGGAGCCTTTCGCTCGGCTTCGTGGGTCCGGCCACGGGCACGCGGCTGCCCGGGGTGATCCGCGATTTCGCCGCGGCCTGGCCCGAGGTGCGGCTTTCGCTGGCCGAGCTGCCCACGCTGGAGCAGCTTTCCCTGCTCGCGGCCGGGCGGCTGGACGTGGGCGTGGTGCGGCTGCTGCACGAGCCCGGGCCGCCCCTGGCCTCGCGCCTCTTCCACAGCGAGCCCTACGTGGCCGTGCTGCCCGCGGGCCATGCCCTGGCCGGAGGCGGGCCCGGCGCCTCTGCGCCGCTCGAGCTGGCCGCGCTGAGGGACGAGCCGCTGATCCTCTACCCGCGCGGGCAGGGGCCGGACCTGTACGACGCGGTGGTCGGGGCCTGCGCCGCGGCCGGGTTCGCGCCGCGCATCGTGCAGGAGGTGGTGCGCAAGGAGACGACCCTGGCCCTGGTAGGCGCGGGGCTCGGCCTGGCCTTCCTGCCGCGCTCCGCGGTCCCGCCCGGGGACGGCAGCGTGGCCTGCCGCGAGCTCGCGGGCGGCCTGCCGCCGGTGGAGCTCTACCTCGCCTGGACCGCGGACAACGACAATCCGGCCCTGAAGTCCTTCCTCGCCCTGGCCTGAAGTCCCCCGAATCAACTGGTTAAGAGTCAGCCGCTCGTCGTCCCCGCCTCCCCCCGCTTTTTCCCTACCCCTCGGCCTGGGGCTCGGCCTGGGCCAGCGGACCGCGGCGGCCGGGGCGTCCGGCGAGGAGGCTGCCGAGCAGGCAGGCGCCGCCGCAGATGGCCACGGTATGGCCCGCGCCCAGGAACTCGGCCATGAGGCCCGCGAGCAGGGCGCCGAAGGGGGCCATGCCCATGAACATCATGGAGTAGAGCGCCATGACCCGGCCGCGCAGGGCGTCGGGGCAGATGGTCTGCAGCAGGGTGTTGGACACGGCCATGAAGAGGATCATGGCGAAGCCCACGGGCAGGAGCAGGGCGGCGGAGAGCCAGAAGGAATGCGACAAGGCGAAAAGGAGCAGCGAGATGCCGAAGCCCACGGAGGCGATGAAGCGCACCTTCCACAGGCCGGTCACGTCGCGGCGCATGGACAGGGTCAGGGCGCCCGCCAGGCTGCCCGCGCCCGCCGCGGCCATGAGGATGCCGAAGCCCTTGGCCCCGGAGTGCAGCACGTTCTGGGCGAAGACGGGCATGAGCACCATGTAGGACGAGCCGAAGAAGCTGCCCATGGCGATGAGGCCCAGCACGTTGCGCATGTCGTGGTTGTTCCAGGCGTAGTTGAGACCTTCCTTGATGCGCTTGGCCATGGGCGCGCGTGCCTTGGTCTCGGGCGCGCGGGCGGGCAGGCGCATGAGCAGCAGGCTGGCGATGACCGCGAGGAAGGAGACGCCGTTTATGGTGAAGCACCAGCCCTCGCCCACGGCGGCCAGCAGCGCGCCCGCCACGGAGGGGCCGATCACGCGGGCGAGGTGGAACATGGAGGAGTTGAGGCCGATGGCGTTGGCCAGGTCCTCCTTGCCGACCATCTCCACGATGAAGGACTGGCGCGTGGGCACGTCCATGGCGCTGACCAGGCCGAGCAGCGTGGCCAGGACCACGACGTGCCAGACCTGGACGGTGTTCGTGAGGCAGAGCGCGGCCAGGGTGAAGGCCAGGATCATGGCCGAGCTCTGGGTGCCCACGAGGATGGCGCGGCGGCTCCCGCGGTCGGCCCAGTCGCCGCCGATGAGGGCGAAGAGGAAGACCGGGGCGAGGCCCGCGAAGCGCACGAGGCCGAGCGCGGCGCTCGACCCCGTGAGGCGGTAGACGAGCCAGGCCTCGGCCACGTTCTGCATCCAGGTGCCGATGAGCGAGACGAACTGGCCGCTGAAGAAGAGGCGGAAGTTGCGGTGCTTGAAGGAGCGCGTGAGCGTCGCCATGCGCCCGGCCGGAGCGGCCGCGGCGTTTTCGTTGAACGTGCTGTCGGGAGGCATGAAGTCCTTGATCCTTGAGTCTTGACGCCTACTCGTAGCGCAAGGCGTCGATGGGGTTCAGGCCCGCCGCCTTGCGGGCCGGGTAGAAGCCGAAGAAGATGCCGATGGCGCTGGAGAAGGCCACGGCGATGACCACGGCCTGGGCCGAGATGACCGCGGGCCAGGAGAGCAGGCGCGAGACGACGAGCGCGCCGCCGCCGCCGAGCAGGATGCCGATCGCGCCGCCGAGCATGGTCAGGAGCACGGCCTCGGTGAGGAACTGCAGGAGGATGTTCTTCTGCGAGGCGCCGATGGCCATGCGGATGCCGATCTCGCGGGTGCGCTCGGTGACCGAGACGAGCATGATGTTCATGATGCCGATGCCGCCCACGAGGAGCGAGATGGAGGCCACGGAGCCGAGCAGCACGGACATGATGCCCGCGGACTGCCGGGCCACGGCCAGGATCTCGGTCAGGTTGCGCACGGAGAAGTCGCGCTCCTTGGCCGGGCCTATGCGGTGGCGCTGGTCGAGCAGGGCCACGGCCTCCTCCTGGGCCTTGTCGAGGAGCGACTGGTCCTTGGCCTGCACCAGGATGGCGCCCACGGTGTTGGGGATGGCGCTGCCGAAGAGGCGGCGCTGCGCCGTGGTCAGGGGCACGTAGATGATGTCGTCCTGGTCCGTGCCCTGGGGCGAGCGGCCCTTGGACTGCAGCAGCCCCACCACCTGGAAGGGGATCTTGTTGATGCGGATGGTGCGGCCCACGGGGTCCTCGGAGCCGAAGAGCATGTCGGCCACCGTGGTGCCGATGAGGCAGACCTTGAGCCCGCCGTCCACGTCAGCGGACTGCAGCTCCCGGCCCTCGGTCACGGCCCAGTCGCGGATGGCGAACATGTCCGGCGTGGCGCCCATGATCACGGTGGACCAGTTCATGTTGGCGTAGACCACCTGGGCCGTGCCGCGCACCGTGGGCGCGACGAGGCTGATGGACGGGCACTCGGCGCGCAGCGCCTTGGCGTCGTCCAGCGTCAGGGTGGGCTGGGAGCCGAGCCCCGCGCGCAGGCCGCCCGAGGTGGTGGAGCCGGGCAGGATGAGGATGATGTTGCTGCCGATGCTCGCGATCTGCTCGTTGATGCGCTGCGTGGCGCCGGTGCCCACGGCGACCATGACGATGACCGCGGCGATGCCGATGATGATCCCGAGCATGGTCAGGAAGGAGCGCAGGGCGTTGACCCGCAGGGCGCGCGCCGCGATGCGCAGCGAGAGGAGGATGTCGCTCATCTGCCGCCTCCCATCTCAGGCCTCGGGCAGGGGGCCGTCGCGGCCCGAGCTGTCGGAGAGGACGAGGCCGTCGCGGAAGACCACGCGGCGCGTGGCGTAGGCGGCCACGTCCGGCTCGTGGGTGACCATGACGATGGTGATGCCGCGGCCGTTGAGCGTGGTGAAGATGGCCATGATCTCGTCGCTCATGCGCGAGTCGAGGTTGCCGGTGGGCTCGTCGGCCAGGAGCAGGGCCGGGTCGTTGGCCAGGGCGCGGGCGATGGCCACGCGCTGCTGCTGGCCGCCGGAGAGCTGGTTGCTCATGTGGCCCGCGCGCTCCGCCAGGCCGACCATGGCGAGCGCCGCCATGGCGCGCTCGCGGCGCTCCTTGGCCGGGACACGGCCGTAGACCAGGGGCAGCTCCACGTTCTCGAGCGCCGAGGTGCGGGTGAGCAGGTTGAAGCCCTGGAAGACGAAGCCCATGCTCCGGTTGCGGATCTGGGCGAGCCCCGCGCGCGGCAGGCTGTCCACGCGGCGGCCCTCCAGGCGGTATTCGCCCGAGGTCGGCGTGTCCAGGCAGCCGAGGATGTGCATGCAGGTGGACTTGCCCGAGCCGGACGCGCCCATGACGGCCACGAACTCGCCGCGCGCCACGTGCAGGTCCACCCCGCGCAGGGCGTGCACGGTCTCCCCGCCCAGGCGGTAGGTCTTGGTCAGGCCCAGGGCCTCGACCACGAGCTGTCCGTCCGCGCCGGGGGCGGGAGAAGAGGGAATGGAAGCGGTCGGGCTCACAGCCGCGCTCCGAAGGGCGAGCCGTGGCCGCCGCCCGAGGCGCCCGTGCCGCCGGGCTTGCGCGGGCCGGTCTGCTCCACGACCACCTTCTGGCCGTCGCTGAGCTTGCCGCCCGTGACCTCCACCTCGGAGTCGCCGAAGATGCCTGTGGCAACGGGCACGGCCGTAAGCCTCCCGTCCGGGGCGAGCACGTAGACGCTGCGGCCCGAGGCGCGTCGGCCGGACCTGTCCCCGGCGTCGAGCGGGCGGAAGCGCAGGGCCGCGGCCGGGATCTTGAGCACGCCTTCCTTGCGCGCGGTCTCGAAGGTCACGTTGGCGGTCATGCCGGGCTTGAGCCGAAGGTCGGTGTTGTCCACGCCGATGACCACCACGTAGGTGACCACGTTCTGCACGGTCACGGGCGAGTTGCGCACCTGCAGGACCTTGCCGTGGAAGCGGTCGTCCGGGTAGGCGTCCACGGTGAAGGTGGCGGTGCCGCCCTCGCGGATGCTGCCGATGTCGGCCTCGTCCACGCTGGCGTCCACCTCCATCTTGGTCAGGTCCTGGGCGATGAGGAAGAGGGTGGGGCTTTGCAGGGAGGCGGCCACGGTCTGGCCCACGTCCACGTCGCGCGAGACCACGATGCCGTCCACGGGCGAGCGGATGGTGGAGTAGGCCAGGTTGGTCTCGGCCTGCTGGAAGGCCCCGCGCGTCTGGACCACGGCGGCCCTGGCCGCGGACAGGGCCGCGGCGGCGGTGTCGCGCGCGGTCTGCGCGGTGTCGTAGTCGCTCTGGGCGATGAGGCCCGGGCCGACCAGCGCCTTGTAGCGCTTGAGGGTGCGCTCGGCGTCCTCCAGGCCCGCCTTGGCCTTGTCCACGTTGGCCAGGGCGGCCAGGTAGTTGCCGTGCGCCTGTTCGACCAGGGCCTTGAAGATGGCCGGGTCGATCTGGGCGATGGGCTGGCCCGTGCGCACGGGCGAGTTGTAGTCCACGTAGAGCGCCTTGACGATGCCCGAGACCGGCGTGCCCACCTGCACCGTGGTCACCGGGTTCAGCGTGCCGGTGGAGGTCACGGTGGAGGCGATGTCGCCGCGCGTCACGGGCGCGGTGACGTACTGCGCGGCGGGATTGGTCTGGCCGTAGAGGCTCCGGTAGGCGAGGAGGCCGCCCGCGGCGAGAACCGCGAGCACGACGGCGGACACGAGCCATTTACGCATGGAAGGGCTCCTGCGGATGCGCGGGGGAGGTTGCGGGGTTTTCGGCCGCGTTCTGCGGCGCGGCGGCAAAGGCCGAGCGGAGGATCTGCAGCGCCTCGAGCACGACGGCGAGCTGCTCCTGGCCGAGCAGGGAGAGGCGGCCCGCGAAGATGGCCGTGGTGGCCTCGCGCGCGGCGTCCAGCACGGCGAGCCCGGCCGGGGTCAGCTCCAGGGTCACGCGGCGCCTGTCCTCGCTGCACTGGGCGCGCTCGACCATGCCGCGCTGCGTCAGGCCGTCCACGATCTTGGACATGGCGGGCGCGGACAGCCCCATGAACTCGCCCGCCTCGCGCAGGTTGGAGCCGGGGTGGCGGCGCAGGTAGATGAGCACGCGGAACTGGGGCACGGACAGGTCCGGTGTCCGGTTGCCGCGCATCTCGGCGCGCAGAAGGCGCATGATCTCCGGCGTGAGGTCCAGGAGTTCCCGGGCGCAGCGGGATACGTCGTCGAGCATCGGTTTTATTTCTCCGGTAAATAATTTCCTTGGTGAACTATTAAGGCGCGACACTAACTCCGTCAAGAGGCGGGCTGCGCCGGGCAGGGAACCCGGCACCGGCGACACGCGGGCGAGGAGGCGAGGGGCGGGAAAGGGGAGGCTGCGAAGGAGGCGGGGAGGAGCGGTGCGGGCCGCTCCTGGGCGGCGCCGGAGGGGCCGGTCAGCCCTCGGCCACGTCGCGGGCGGACGCCTTGCGGGGTTTCGCGCTCGGCGGCTTCCTGGTGTCGCCTGTGCCGGACTTCGCGCCGGAGACTTCCTGGGAGGGCGGGGGGGCGGCCTGTTCGCCGCTCTCCTGCCCCTGCTCGTCCATCGCGTCGGCCGCATCGAGGTCCAGATCGTCCGGGGGCAGCGCGCCGGATTCCCCGGCCACGGCGCGCAGGGGGTTGGAGCCGAGGAAGAACTCGAGCTCGTAGGAGGTCAGCAGGGGCTGGCTGGCGCGGCCGTGGGACTCGGGCAGCTCGTCGTAGGCCGCTCCCAGGGGGAAGACCTTGCGCAGCACGTTGATCCCCGTGGCCAGGGCGATGAGGTCCGTGGGCGAGAGGTCGGCCAGGTGCTCCGCGAAGACGGCGATGGCCGCCTCGCGCGCGCCGTCCAGCAGCTTGCGGCCGGTGGGCGTGAGGCTCAGCGCGGCCCGGCTGTGCTCCTCGGGCCGCAGGTGGTCCAGCACCAGGCCGCGCTGCACGAGGTCGCTCACGATGCCCGCGGCGGCCGCAGGCGGCATGTCCGCGGCTTTGGCCACATCGGGCAGGCTCGCCCCCGGCGAGCGCAGGAGGAAGGTCAGCACCCGCACCTGGCTCAGGGAAAGCTCGGAAGCCTTCCTGCCGCGAAGCTCCTGGCGGAGCTTCTTCATGATCACCGGCATGGCGTCCAGGATCTCGCGGGCGTATCGCTTGGCATACGGGTGCATCGTGTCCCTCTATTAATTCTGTCTATTATTCTTCTTAGGTGCCGGGGGTAATTCCGTCAATCATTTTGGGCGCCGAATCCTCCCCGCCCGGGCTCCGACTTGCCCAGGGCCTGCAAACCTGCTAGAGCCCCATCCCACACGGAAGCGTATCGTCACCGGTGTGGCGCCTGGACTTCAAATCCAGTGGAACGGTTAACCCCGTTCGGTAGGTTCGACTCCTATACGCTTCCGCCACGCGATATCCCTGCGCCGCCGGACGGGTCCCGTCCGGCGGCGTTTTTTTCACGGTGGGGACGACGCTGCCGAAGGCGGGAAGATGCTGCGGCCCACACGATTGACGCCATGAGTCGAGTGTGTGATAGAGTCACGCCAGGGGCGACCCTCCGCCCCGCCGGGAGTTCCCGGTGCTCCCCGCGCGAGGCCCCATGCCTGGGCGGTTGGGGAAGATCGCAGCCCGTGGAGAGACGCCGTGGAAGATTTGGTCAGCGTGATCATGCCCTGCTTCAATACCGGGCGGTTCGCTGCCGACGCCATCGAGAGCGTGCTGCGCCAGAAGGATTGCCCGTGCGAGCTCATCCTGGTGGACGACGGTTCCACGGACGGCACCCTTGAGGCCCTGCAAGAACACGCGGCGCGGCATCCCGAGACGATCAGGCTCCTGCGGCATCCCGGCGGCGCCAACAAGGGGGCCGGAGCCTCGCGCAACCTGGGCCTGACCGAGGCGCGGGGCTCGTACGTCATCTTTCTCGATTCCGACGACCGCTGGATCGACGACCGAGCGCTCGAGAAGCTGCGCGCCCCCCTCCGCTCGGATTCGAGCCTCGCCTTCTCCTTCGCCACCGGCTATGCCGTCGACGAGACCGGCCGACGGCTCTACCTGTGGGATGTCCGTGATCCCGCCTACATGGCGGACAAGGAGAACCTGCTCATCGACTGCTTCGTGCACATCCAGGGAGTCCTGGCCCGCATGGACCTGGTGCGGGCCGTGGGCGGCTACACCGAGGGCATCTTCGGCGAGGACCACGACCTGTGGGTCAGGCTGGCCGAGAAGGGAGACTATCGTTTCCTGAACGAGCCCGTCTTCGAGTACCGGCTGCACGGCGGCCAGGCCAGCCGCAAGCGCAAGATGTGGGAGGACGGCTTCGTGGTCCTGCGCGGGGCCGAGGAACGGGGCTACTATTCCCGCAACGCCCTCAGGAAGCGCCGAGCCGTGCTCCATTTCCGACTGGGAGAGTTCGACCTGCACGACGGCGCCTACCTGCGCGGGCTGGGCAACATGCTCCTGGCCGCGTTCCACGACCCCATGCGCAGCGCCAGGGTGCTGCGCGAGAAGTGCCTGCGCGGCCGCTAGCCTCGCGCACCGCCTCTCCCTCTGTAGCAGGCTTCCCGGGCTGATGCCGTCACCTCCGGGCGGCGCGAAAAGCGCCGCATGCCGGGCGCGAGGAAGACGCCGCGGACGGCGCTCCCCAGGATCGCGGGCACGTGCGGTATACGGAGGCGGCGCGGCTTACGCCTTGAAGACCTTTTCCTTGAATTTCTGGAGATAGATGCCCGGCGATGTGGCGAATCCGGCCACGAAGTAGCGGAGGAAGTTGAGCAGATCCGACTCCCTGTATCTGCCGATGGCGCGGAAGTAGTAGAGTTTCGCTTTTTTCGCACGGACTATGTGCCGGGCATAGTCATATCGTGCCGTCGCCTTCTTCAGCATCAGCATGTCATAGTGAAAGAGCTTTTCCCTCCGGCTCGTGTTTATGGAGCGGTTCTCGTGCTCGCGGATGGCGGAGCCGAAACCTTTCACGAACCGGACAGGGTGGCGTTCCGCTATCCTGATGCGCAGATCGTTGTCCTCGCAGAACAGAAGCTCGGGGTCGAAAGGGGCGTCGGGATCATGCAGCAGGCTGCGGCGCACCATTATCGAGTCCGTCTGGGGCAGGGGCTCGAGCAGCATGCCATGCGCGTCGGGAGATTGCATCAGGCAGGCCGGATATGGAAAGACGATCATGCGCCCGTTGCATATCGTTTTCGCTTCGTCGAAAACCATCCCGACATCCGGCTCGCTCTCCAGTGCCGACGCAAGCCGCTGCAGATGACCCGGCAGGAATATGTCATCCGAGTCGAGAAAGGCGAGGAATGGATGGCTGCTCGCTGCGATGGCCCGGTTCCTGGCCGGGCCGGGACCCTGTTCCGTGCAGTCGGCAGGCTTTCTGAGAACCTTGACCGGCGGACCGAACGACTCGGCAATTTCAACGCTCCTGTCGCTGGAGCCGTCATCGGCGACGACGATTTCCACAGGACCGCCGTATTCCTGCGCCAAAACGCTCTCTATCGCTTCACGCAACAGATGCTCTCGATTGTAGCACGGAATAATGACAGATATTCCTTGCACGTGCCCGTTCCTTTGCGTTCGGTTCACTTTCTGATGCAGTAACCTATGGCCTTCCTCATACTCCGTCAATCGGAGAGGCGGGCCTTGTCCGCATTCTCCGCCGTCCCGGGTAACGGGAAGCAGCGGAGAAGGTTCCGTGTGCTGCAGGCGGGTGCGGATGCCTCAGGCGAAAGGGAGGCGGGCCTTTCGGCTTGCGGGATCGTGCCGCGGAGCTTTCGACTCCCGTTGGGAGTCCGCCGATCACGGACGACATGAAAGGAGCACCGCAGGGCGGATTCAACCGGGCAGCGCTTCCGGCACGGAGGATGAATCCCGGCGAAAGCCTGCCCGCTGCGGGAAGTGCCCTTTGTAAAGAAGATGCCCCGGGCCGGACGGCCCGGGGCGGCTGGAGGAGAGGAAGCGGAAGGGGACGCGGCGGTTTCGTGAGGCTCTGCCGTCGCGTGCGGTGAGCGTCGCGGCGCTGCCGGGAAGGTGGCCGCCCTTATCCGGTATCCCTCCGGGCCAAAACCGGAGGGGGGACTCCGACGGCCGCGGTATGCCGTCGGACGGGCGGCTCGAGCCGCATTTCAGGAGGTACCCGAGCGCCGCAGCGCATCGTCCCCGCGACCGGGTCGGGGAAGGTTCGTCCCGGTCACACAGACACTCAACGCACCAGCTCGGGGATCGTTGACAAGGGGAGGCAAAAAGGGCGGCACGGGCTGCAGCCGGATGTCCGGAATTCGCGATGGGCGCTGGCTGCCGGGCGCAGCTACGGATTCAGTAGGAGAGTATTCTGTCTGCGGCGCGCATCCGCGCGGCCAGGAATTTCATGTTCGAGAGGGTCACGAACTCGTTTGCATCCACGCCGTGGATGCCCATGCACTTGCCTCAGGCCGCGAGCACGCCCTCGCTCAGGGTGAAGAGCTTGGCCTGCTCCCTTATGGGGAACCGCTCGCTGTCGCCGTCGAGCAGCGTCACGGCCGATCCGTTGAGGAAGATGGTCACGTCGTCGCCCTCGTTGAGCAGGAAATTGCCCAGCCGCACCGCATTCCATTTGATCTCCGGGTCAGCGGATGAAAGCACGATGAGTATCTGCACCGTCTATCAACCTCATGTTTTTGATTTGTAATATCTATACATGGCGGGCGCGGGCGCGGCAAGCGCGGGGCTTTCGGGCGCAAAAAGGCCCCCGGGCCGGGGCCCGGGGGCTGCGTGGGTGATGCGGCGGATGGGGCGCCGGCCGCGGATGTCAGGAGACCGCCGAAGCGGCCCCTTGGCATGTGGGGCAGCGCGCCGGGCGGCTAGGAAGCGGCGTGCTCCTTGCGGGCGTTGTGCTTCTTGCGGTGGATGGCCTTGCTGTCGCGGTTCTCTTCCTTGCGCAGATGCTTGCGCTCGGCGGGGGTGAGCTTGCCGTCCTTCTCGGCCTTGGCGATGTGCTTGTCGAGCTTGTGCTCGCGCTTCTCCAGGTGGCGGGCTTCCTTGTGGGTCAGGGCCCCGGACTTCTCGCCCTGGCGGATGCGGTGCTGCTGGCGCTCGGCGCGGTGCTCGATGGCGGGCGCGGCGGGCGTGGCAGGCGTGGCGGCCGGAGTGGAAACGGCCGGAGCGGCCGGTTGGGCCTCGGCCGGGGCGGTCGACTGGGCATGGGCCGCGCCGGCCAGGAGGGTCAGGGCGGCGGCGGTGATCAGGGTCTTGGCGAAGCGCATGTGCGTTCTCCTTGGAAAGTTGCGCCGGGGAAGAGACTCCACCGGCAATCTGCCGTATGCAACGCGCTTCACGCAGGAAGGTTTACCCGGGAGACGGAAAAAGATTGCGGCCGCCCCGGGTTTTCCCGACGCCACGGGCATGCTACAGGCTGGCTGGGAGCGGCCCGGCCTGTAGCATGCCGGGGCCGCACGGGAGGCTCACATGCTGCGGATCAAGCGCGCCTATGAAGAGGCAGGGGAAGGCGACGGCACGCGCTACCTGGTGGATGCGCTCTGGCCGCGCGGCGTTTCGCGCGAGCGGCTGCGCATCGCGGCCTGGCTCAAGGCCGTGGCCCCGGGGGCGGGGCTCCGCAAGCGCTTCCACCACGAGAAGGAGCGCTGGCCCGAGTTCCGCGAGGCCTATCTGGCAGAGCTGGGCCAGGCAGAGGGCGAGGCTGCCGAGGCGCTCGGCGAGCTGCGCCGGGCCATGGCCGAGGGCGACGTGACCCTGGTCTACGCGGCCCGGGACGAGAAGCGCAACAACGCCGTGGTGCTGCGCGAGTTCCTGGCCGGAGGCTGAGATTTGCGCCGCACCCTGTGCCGCCCCCTCAGCGACGCCGGGCCCCCATCAGGCAGCGGCAGGCCATGGCTGAAGGCGTCGTGCCGCAGGTGATCGCCTCCCCGACTCCAATCCCTGCCGAGGCGATCTGCCACACCCCCGGGGCGCAGGGTGGGCAAAAGTGTCCCGCAGGGGCTTGTGAAAGAGTTGACAAGCTGGCTTCGGCAAGATATTGATCACTCAAACAGGCTGAACTTCGGACGATAATGGTCTGAAAAAGGTTCAGTCCCCGCCCCTGATTTCATCTGACATTCCACCGCATTGCTCCACTCCCTTCTCCGTCACGCATAGGGTCTTCCTATAGCTCTAATAAGAGCTGTCTATCTGTACGGGATCATTTACTTTCGCCCGATTTTTGGTAGATATCGGGAACGATTTCCGGATCAGATCATCCGGCCGCCCGCATCCAGTCGGCCCTCCTTTCGGAGGTGGATGCGGGAGGCCGACTATCCAGACCAGACCCAGCGAGGGCTGCGCCCGTCGGACTCCCGAAAGGGAAGGGCGCGCCTGAAACATCGCGTTGCGGACGCCCACCCCGGGCGTCTCAAAATAGAGGCAGCGGCGACCCAGGCCCGCATCGGCGCGGGCAGGGACGCAAACCGATCAGGGGGTATGTATGGAGCCTATCCAACCGAGGGACATCCCCGCCGCGATCAAGGATAAGCTTGCCGGACTCAACCTGAACGCATGCTTCACCTGCGGCATGTGTTCGAGCGGGTGCCCCATCACCGGAACTCCGGGAATGGAAGGCTGGGACACGCGCAAGGTTATCCGCATGCTTGCCTACGGCATGGTCGACGAGGTGGTGGAGTCCAAGTTCCCGTGGATCTGCACGGGGTGCGGCCGGTGTGCCTACGCCTGCCCGCAGCACATCGACATCGTGCCCATCTTCGGCTTCATGAAGCACCTGCGCAACCGCGACAAGGTGCCGGGCATCCTGCACAAGGGCGTGGAAAAGGTCCTGGCTTCCGGCAACAACATGGACATCCCCATGCAGGACTACCTGGCCACCCTGAAGGACGTCGGCGAGGAGCTGGCGGACGAGGAGTGCCCGGGGTTCTACGTGCCGGTGGACAAGAAGGACGCCGAGGTCCTGTTCTTCCCCAACTCCAAGGAGATCTACGGCGACTTCGAGGACATGAAGTGGTGGTGGAAGATCTTCTACGCCGCGGGCGAGAACTGGACCGTGCCTTCCGAGAACTGGGAGGCGGTCGACTGGGGCCTGTTCACGGGCAACTACGAGGCCACCAAGGTCCTGGCCCAGCGCAAGATCGACCTCATGCACGACCTGCAGGTCGGCACCATGATCATGCCCGACTGCGGCGGCGGCTCCTACGGCTGCCGTACCGGCATGAAGATGTGCGAGCTCGAGAACCCGGACAACAAAGCCTCCTTCCTCTATCTCTACGACTACCTGAAGAAGCTCATCGAAGACGGCCGCATCACGCTCGACAAGAGCGTGCACGAGGGCCGCACCTTCGTGTGGCACGACTCCTGTAAGCACGGCCGCGAGCTCGAGCGCCACTTCGGCCGCGGCTACTACGAGGAGCCCCGCTGGATTCTCGACCAGTGCGTGGATTCGCGCGTCGAGTTCTACCCCAACCGCGGCAACAACTTCTGCTGCGGCGCCGGCGGCGGCAACTGGCCCATGCCCTACGAGCAGGAATCCGCCGCGCACGGCCGCTTCAAGTTCGAGCAGATCAAGAACTCGAAGGCGGACGTGGTCGTGGTCGGCTGTTCCAACTGCCGCGACCAGATGATGCGTCGCCTCCCCAAGTACTACAAGGACTACCAGTACGAGGTGAAGTACATCTGGCAGGTCATCGCCGAGGCCCTCGTCCTGCCCGAGAAGAGCGAGGCGGAGATCGAGAAGCTCGCGGCCGAGGCCACCGCGCAGTGGGAGCGCCTGGGCGTCGAGGACATGGAGTATTAGGGAGCACCGGCCGGGCTGCCCCGGCCGACAGGTACGTCACATAGAGGCGTCATTCCAACAAAGGAGACATCCGATGGCAGCGAAACTTGGTTCGGTGCTCGTCGCCGGCGGTGGCATCGCCGGCATCCAGACGGCCCTGGACCTCGCCGAGTCCGGGTACTACGTGTACATGCTCGAAAAGGGCCCGGGCATCGGCGGAGTCATGGCCCAGCTGGACAAGACCTTCCCGACCAACGACTGCGCGATGTGAATTATCTCGCCCAAGTTGGTCGAGTGCGGTCGGCACTTGAATATTGAATTGATGACCCTCTCGGAGATCGCGGGGGTTGCTGGCGAGGCGGGGAACTACACGGTCAAGGTGCGGAAGGCTCCGCGCTACGTGGACATGGAGAAGTGCATCGCCTGCGGGCTGTGCGCCGAGAAGTGCCCCAAGAAGGTTCCCAACGAGTTCAACCAGGGCCTGGACAACCGCAAGGCCGCCTACATCCAGTACGGCCAGACCGTGCCGCTGAAGTACGCCCTGGATGCCGAAAACTGTCTGTACCTGACCAAGGGCAAGTGTCGCGCCTGCGAGAAGTTCTGCCCCACCGGCGCGATCAACTTCGAGGACAAGGAAGAGATCGTCGAGCTGAACGTCGGCGCCCTCATCCTGGCCCCGGGCTTCCACCCGTACAACCCCGGCGAGATCGACTTCTGGGGCTACGACAGGAAGCACCTGCCCGACGTGGTCACCTCCCTCGAGTACGAGCGCCTGCTCTCCGCGTCCGGCCCCTGCATGGGCCACCTGACGCGGCCCTCTGACCACTCCGAGCCCAAGAAGATCGCCTGGCTGCAGTGCGTGGGCTCGCGTTCCTCCAACAAGTGCGACAACGGCTTCTGCTCGAGCGTGTGCTGCATGTACGCCATCAAGCAGGCCCTGGTCACCGCGGACCATACCTCCGGCGACGTGAACCAGACGGTCTTCTACATGGACATCCGCTCGCACGGGAAGGAGTTCGAGAAGTACTACGAGAACGCCAAGGAGAAGGGCATCGACTTCGTGCGTGCCCGCATCCACACCGTCTACCCCGGCCCCGAGGGCAAGGGCGTGCGCGTGCGCTACGCCACGGAAGACGGCAAGGAGATGTACGAGGACTACGACATGCTCGTGCACTCCATCGGCCTGGAGGCGCCGAAGGACGCGAGGAAGCTCGCCGAGATCTGCGACTTCCAGCTCGACAAGTACCGCTTCGCGGCCACGAGCTCCTTCGCCCCGGTCAGCACCTCGCGGCCCGGCATCTTCGTCTCCGGCGCCTTCCAGGGCCCCAAGGACATCCCCCAGTCCGTGACCGAGGCCTCCTCGGCCGCGGCCGCCGCGGCCGACCTCCTGGCCGAGGCCAAGGGCAGCCTGACCCGCGAGAAGACCTACCCGGCGGAGCGCGACATCAGCAAGGAGCCGGCCCGCGTCGGCGTCTTCGTCTGCTCCTGCGGCATCAACATCGCCTCGGTGGTCGACGTCAAGAAGGTCACGGAATACGCCAAGACCCTGCCTGACGTGGTCTTCGTGGAGAACAACCTGTTCACCTGCTCCACGGACACCCAGGTCATGATCGCCGAGAAGATCAAGGAGCACGGCCTGAACCGCATCGTGATCGCCGCCTGCACGCCGCGCACCCACGAGCCGCTGTTCAAGGACACGCTGCGCGAGGCCGGTCTCAACCAGTACCTGGTGGAGATGGCCAACATCCGCAACCAGAACTCCTGGGTCCACCCGGACACCCCGGAGAAGGCCACCGAGAAGGCCATGGACCAGGTGCGCATGGCCGTCGCCAAGGCGCGCCTCCTGGCCCCGCTGGACAAGCTCTCCGTGGACGTGGTGCAGCAGGCCCTGGTGGTCGGCGGCGGCGTCTCCGGCATGACCGCGGCGCTCGGCCTGGCCAACCAGGGCTACAAGACCTACCTCCTGGAAAAGTCGAGCATCCTCGGCGGCAACGCCTGGTCGCTGGACCACACCTGGAAGGGCGAGAAGATCGTGCCGCACATCGAGCACCTCATCGCCCAGGTCGACAACCATCCGAACATCACGATCTACAAGAACGCCACGCTGAGGAGCGCGGTCGGCTCGGTGGGCAACTTCGTCTCCGAGATCGACGTGGCCGGCGAGAAGAAGGCCATCAAGTACGGCGCCGCCGTGGTGGCCACGGGCGCCAAGGAATCCAAGCCCACCGAGTACATGTACGGGAAGGACCCGCGCGTGCTCACGCACCAGGACTTCGAGCACATGATGAAGAAGGAGCCCGAGAAGCTCGACGGCGTGAAGAGCGTCGTCTTCATCCAGTGCGTCGGCTCCCGCGAACCCGCGCGCCCCTACTGCTCGCGCGTGTGCTGCTCGCACTCCGTGGAGGCGGCCGTCCGGCTCAAGGACAAGGACCCGAACATGAAGGTCTTCGTCCTCAACCGCGACATCCGCACCTACGGCGAGCGCGAGGACCTGTACACCCGCTCGCGCGAGAAGGGCGTCATGTACATCCGCTACGAGCCCGAGGCCAAGCCCCAGGTGACGAGCGAGGGCGGCTCGCTCTACGTGACCGCCTTCGATCCCATCCTGCAGGCCCCGGTGAAGCTCAAGGCCGATCTGCTGATCCTGGCCTCGGCCATCGTGCCCAACGAGACCCGCGAGCTCGTGGACCTCTACAAGTGCTCGGTCGGCACGGACGGCTTCCTGACCGAGGCGCACCCGAAGCTCCGCCCCGTGGACCTCTCGGTGGACGGCCTGTACGTGGCGGGGCTCTGCCACTACCCGAAGCCCATCGACGAGGCCGTGGCCCAGGCCCAGGCGGCCGTGGCCAGGGCGGGCGTGGTGCTCTCGCGCACCGTGATGCCGCTCGACTCCATCAAGAGCTACGTCACGGAGAACTGCGACGGCTGCGCCCTGTGCGTGGACACCTGCCCCTACAACGCCATCAGCCTCGCGGCGTACCAGGCGGACGACGGCAAGGAGCATCGCCGCATCCAGACGGACAAGGCCCTGTGCAAGGGCTGCGGCGTGTGCATGGCCACCTGCCCCAAGCAGGGCGTGAACGTGGCCGGCTTCGACATGGAACAGATCAAGGCCCAGGTCCGCGCGGCCCTGGCCGGAATATAAGGAGCGAGACATGGCTGAGTTCGAACCGGTCATCATCGGCTTCCTGTGCAACTGGTGCGCATATGCCGGTGGCGACCTGGCGGGCGTTTCCCGCCTGAAGTATCCGCCCAACATGCGTGCCGTCCGGGTGATGTGCTCGGGAATGGTCCATCCGAACCTGATCGTCGACGCGCTGCAGCACGGCGCGGACGGCGTGATGGTGCTTGGGTGACACCTCGGCGAGTGTCATTACCTGGAAGGTAATAACAAAGCACTGGCTAGGGCCGAGGGCGCCAAGCTCGTCCTCGAGGATCTGGGCATCGACCCCGAGCGCTTCATGATCGGGTGGGTGTCGAGCGCCGAGGCTCCCCGTTTCGCGGAGGTCGTCACCGCGTTCACCGAACAGGTGCGCGCCCTGGGACCCAACCCGCTCAAACAGGCTCAGGCGGCCACCGCCTGAGGCCGGAAGGGAGGAATCACATGGCGCGTATCATCGAGGAATGGCTGAACTCCTGCTCCGGCTGCGAGATCGCCATCCTGAACATCGGCGACGTGCTGGTCGACCTGCTGCCTTCGCTGCAGTTCGTCCACATCCCGGTCCTCATCGACAAGAAGTACTACGGCCAGACCGGCGAAGGGAAGACGCTGGAGATCCCCGAGGCCGACGTGGCCATCGTCTCCGGCGGCGTGAAGAACGAGGAGCATCTCGAGGTCCTCGAGATGTGCCGCAAGCGGGCCAACATCCTGGTCGCGCTCGGCACCTGCGCCACGGACGGCGGCATCCCGGCGCTCGGCAACATGTACGGCAACCAGGCCATCCGCGACTTCTCGTACCGCGAATCGCCGACCACGGTGCCCGGACCCGATCCGGACACCGAGACCTACCACATCCCCGCGATGCTCGAGAACTGCGGGGCGCTCGACGACCACGTGAAGGTGGACATCAAGCTGCCCGGCTGCCCTCCGCATCCGGACTGGATCGCCGCCGCGGTCCTGGCGCTGCTCGACGGCAAGCCCGAGAACCTGAAGCTGCCCGAGCGCAGCGTCTGCGACACCTGCCCCACGATCCGCGAGCGGAAGAAGGGCGGGGAGCTGAAGCGCATGCTGCAGACCCCGGAGTTCGACCCCGAGAAGCCGGTCTCCGAGATGCGCTGCCTGCTCGAGCAGGGCTTCATGTGCCTCGGCCCGGTCACCCGGGCGGGCTGCTCGGGCCTCAAGGGCGAGGCGCCGCGCTGCATCAGCACGCGCATGCCCTGCCGCGGCTGCTACGGCCCCATCAAGGAGGACTCCAAGCCGCTCATGGACTACGTGGGCGCCCTGGCCTCCGTGGGGTACGACCCGGCCAGGATGCTCGACCGCAAGGGCTTCCTCTGCCGCTTCAACGGTGCCCACGGCGTGCTGCACGCGGTGAAGCAGCCGAAGCAGAAATAGGATGATCTAGCAGGACAAACCAGGGTCGCTGGCCGGGGCGGACAGGCTCCGTTCCGGCAGGACCCCAGGAGGCGATCATATGAGTGAAGTTCAGGCCGCCAAGACCCTGAGGGTGGCCCCCATCACGCGCATCGAGGGCCATGCCGGCTTCGAGATCAAGCTCGACGCCAACGGCAACGTGGCCGACGCGCGGATGCAGGTCATGTCCCTCAGAGGCTTCGAGAAATTCGTCGTGGGCCGTCCCGTGGAGGAGGTGCCCCGCATCGTCAACCGCATCTGCGGCATCTGCCCCTGGCAGCACCACCTGGCCTCCAACAAGGCCGCGGACGCCTGCCTCGGCGCGGTCGTGCCGCCCACGGGCAAAAAGCTCCGCGAGCTGTGCCAGATGCTGGCCTACATCCCGGACAAGATCCTGCACTTCTACTTCCTGGCCGCTCCCGACTTCGTGATCGGCCCGGACGCCGACTATTCCGTGCGCAACGTGGTCGGCGTGGTGGGCGCGGTGCCCGATCTGGCCAAGCAGGTCGTGCACATGCGCTACAAGACCCAGATGGCGCTCGAGAAGTTCGCCGGCAAGGTCATCCACCCCATCGCGGCGGTGGTCGGCGGCTACTCCAAGCCCATGCTGGAGGACGAGCGCAAGGAGCTTTTGGCCGTCGTCAAGGAGGCCAAGGACTTCTGCATGTTCACCATCAAGTTCGCGCGCGAGAACGTCTTCCCCAAGTACATCGACGCGGTGAAGATGCTCGGCGTGTTCCCCTCGGGCTACATCGGAACGGTGAACCCGAAGAACGGCGCGCTCGAACTGTACGACGGCGAACTGAGGCTCATGAACATCGACGGCACGTACGACCAGTTCACGTACGACAAGTACGCGGACTACATCGCCGAGCACGTCGAGCCGTGGACCTACCTCAAGTTCCCCTACATAAAGAAGGCGGGCGGGATCAAACTCGACGAGAACGATCCGGTGGGCGTGTACCGCTCCAACTGTCTGGCGCGCATCAACGTCTGCGACCAGATGGCCACCCCCGAGGCGCAAAAGGAGCTCGAGATCTTCCGCAAGGAGTTCGGCCGTCCGGCGCACCTGACGCTGCTCTACCACTGGGCGCGGCTCATCGAGCTCGTGCAGTGCTGCGAGCGCGCCGAGGAGCTCCTGAACGACCCCGAGATCACGGGCCGCGAGATCCGCGCCAAGAACATCGAGCCCAGGGCGGGCGAGGGCGTGGGCTGCGTGGAAGCGCCGCGCGGCACCCTCATCCACCACTACAAGACCGACGAGAACGGCTGCGTGAAGATGGCCAACCTCATCGTCGGCACCACCCACAACAATGCGGGCATGAACCTGTCGATCAAGCAGGCCGCCAAGGCCGTCATCAAGGACGGCAAGTACGACCAGGGCGTCCTGAACATGATCGAGATGGCGGTTCGTGCCTACGACCCGTGAATGTCCTGCGCCACGCACCGCCTGGATGGCGGTATGGCCATGGAAGTGAAGATCATCGACGCCGACGGCCAGGTGATCGAGACGATGAGCAAGTAGAGGAGGCGCCCGGTCCGTTCGTGGTTCACCACGGCCGGACCGGGGCCCCGGCGGGGCCGTCCCGGTGACGGCCCCGCTTTTTCGTTCTAGAGTGTGTCAGAAGCGGGGACTCCCGCGCCATTTTTCCACGGAGGCCACGGAAGCAAGATGGACTGGTCCAAGATGTTCACCTCTCGGGTGCTCGTGTTCGGTTGCGGCAACATCCTCATCGGCGACGACGCCGCGGGCCCCAAGGTCGTGGAGATGCTCGAGCAGGACCCGGAGATCCCGAGCGACGTCGGCCTGCTCGACGTGGGCACCTCCATCCGCACGCTGCTCTTCGACCTCATCCACGCCCCCACGCCGCCCAAGCGGGTCATCGTGGTGGACGCCACCACCCAGGAGGGCAAGAAGCCCGGCGAGTTCTGGGAGATCGACGTGGACGAGATGGACCCCAAAAGGGTCAACGACTTCTCGCTGCACATGTTCCCCACGGTGAACCTCCTGAAGGATCTGAAGCTCAACACCGGCATGGAGGTGCGCATCGTGGTCGTGCAGACGGGCTTCATCCCCGACGAGATCGAGGAGGGGCTCTCGCCCGAGATGGAGGCCGCCCTGCCCAGGGTCGCGGCCAAGGTCAAGGAGCTCTGCCTTTCGGCCTGACGGACGGTGCACGATCCGCTGACCATGCCCAGGGAGGTTGCCATGCGCCTCATCGCCAGGGACTTCGAGAACGAGGAGCGCTTCGCCGGGCGCGGGGCCGTCGCGCGGGTGGACGAGAGCGTCTGCGACGGCTGCGCGTTCTGCGTGGACATCTGCCCCAAGTCCTGCCTCAAGGTCGTTGCCCATCCCCATCGCCCGGGACGGCGCACGGTCAGCGTGGCCGAGCGCGCCTGCTCCGGCTGCGGGGCCTGCCAGGGCACCTGCCCCAAGGAGGCCATCGCCATCCCCGGGCTGTCCACGGCGGAGCTTCGGGAGTGCGTGCGCGCCGCCCTGCGCCAGGCCTTCTCGGGCGTCCCGTCCGGGGAAGAACCGCGGGAGGAACCATGATCTCGTCCGATTCTTCCGACTCCCCAGAGGACGTCCACGAGGAGGGCCTCGGGCCCGACGCCCTGGCCGCGCGCCTGCAGGCGCAAATGGACGCGGCCCACGAGGCGCGCTTCGGCCGCGAGGTGGTGGAGCGCTTCGCGCATCCCCGCTTCCTGGGCGAGCTGCCCCTGCCTGACGGCGTGGGCGAGGCGCGTCGGGGCGGACGGAGCATGAGCGTGCAGCTGGCCCTGGCGGGCCAGGGCGGGGATGCGGGCCGCATCGCTGCCGCGCGCTTTTGGACCAACGGCTGCGGTCCCTACATGGCCGCGGGCGACGCGGCCTGCGAGCTGGCGCTCGGCCGCACCCCGGCCGAGGCCGCCGCGCTTTCGGCCGACGAGGTGATCGCCGTGCTGCCCGGCCTCGCGCGCGAGAAGCGCGAGTACGCCGAGGCCGCGGCCGGGGCCGTGCGCGCCGCGGCCGAGGCGATCCTGGCCCGCGCCGGGCAGGGCGTCGCGAAGGCCGGGGCCGATCCCGCATCCTGCCGCCCGCCCAAAAAGCTGCTCGCCCTCTTCGAGCGCTGCGCCTGGACCGCCAAGACGCTGGGCTCCCTGCCGGAGCGCGAGGACGAGATCCTCTACATCTGGCGCGAGGAGGAGGCGGGCATGGCCGAGCTCTTCTTCGGACCGGCCGGGGCGCGCACGCTCACCGAGCGCCACCCCTCGGTGCGGCGCAGCCTCTACCTCGGCCCGGACGCCAAGGGCGCCTGGGCCCTGGCCGTGCGCGAGGTGGAGCACGCGGGCTACGACGTGCGCCGTGTGGCCGAGGAATCGACCATCGTCTTCGACGGCGAGAAGGTGGGCGCCTATCTGAAGCGCATTCTGGGAAACGACGACGGGGAGGCCTGACCATGCACCCTCCGAAGCGGCTGAAAGACATCTTCGACGCCTGCGCCTGGACGGCCAAGACGCTGGGCGAGCTGCCCGAGCGGCCGGACGAGATCCTCTACGCCTGGCGCGAGGACGAGGCGGACACCGCGGCCCTCTTCTTCGGCCCCTCGGGCGCGCGCATGCTCACGGAGCACCACCCCGCGGTGAAGCGCAGCCTCTATCTCGGCCGGGACGCCTCGGGCTGCTGGGTGCTGGCCGTGCGCGAGGCCGAGCACGAGGGCTTCGACGTGCGCCGCGTGGCCGAGGAGACGGCCAGGATGCTCGACGCGACGAGGCTCAACGAGTACTGGCAGCGCCGCTTCGGAGGCGGCCGGGCGGACGGCGGGAAGGATGCGGGCGAAAACGGCGAGTCTACCGGCACTGCCGGGAAAAAATAGTCCCCTTTCCGCCTCGGCTGGGCTAGCCTTACACCAAAGGTGCAGCTCATGAGTCACGACAGCAAGATCATACGGCCCCCCGAACCTTCCCGCCCAGGAACCCGGGCCTGCGGCCGCGAGTGCGGAGCGGAGCTGGTCTCTCCCTTCACCTGCGCCCAGTGTTGCGATGCCTCCTGGCCCGCGGTGCTCGGCAGCAGCCTCTTCGGACTCTTCCGCACCACCGTGGAGGGCAGGCTGCTCTGCGCCAGCGAGGGGCTGGCGGCCATCCTCGGCTACGAGAACTCGGACGAGATGCTGGCCCTGGTCAAGGACATGGCCCGCGACGTGTACGCCGATCCCGAGGAACGGCACGAGCACATGGCCCGCTCCCTCGCCTCTCCCGAGACCATCTCGCGCGAGATGCGCTGGAAGCGCAAGGACGGCAGCATCGTCTGGGTGCGCTCGGACAAGATCATCGTGCGCGACGAGAAGGGCGCCGTGCTCTACCAGGAAGGGGTCATCAGCGACATCACGGCGCACAAGAGGGCCGAGGATCAGCTGCGCGCGAGCGAGGCCCGCTTCCGTTCCCTGTTCGAGGGCTCGGTCGACGCCATCTATCTCCTGGACCAGGACGGCCGCATCCGCGAGGCCAACGCCGTGGGCCACACGCTCATGGGCGCGGCGCCGGGCAGCCTCGTGGGCAGGCCTTTCACGGATCTCTGCTCGCCCGCGGCCTGCGTGCGCATCGAGAACGTCCTGCACAGCGTGCGCGGGGGCGGCAGGGCCCGCTTCCGCTTCGACATGAAGCGGCCGGACGGCACCACCCTGCGCGTGGACGCGGGCGTCTCCGAGGTCCCGGGCACGCCCGGGGTCATCCAGGCCGTGTGCCGCGACATCACCCCCCTGGTGGAGGCCCAGCGCCGCCTGGGCGACGCCCTGGCCGAGCTCGAGACGATCTTCGAGAACAGCCAGGTGGGCGTCATGCTCGTGGGCGAGGAATACCTCATCCGCCGGGCCAATTCCCGGCTCGGGGACATCTTCGGCTACCAGCCGGACGACCTCGAGGGCAGGGACGTCTCCCTGCTGCACCCGAACCTCGAGTGCTTTCTGGCGTTTCGCGACGAGCTCACGCGCCACATGGTCGAGAAGGGGCAGTTCCAGGGCGAGTGCGAGATGCGGCGGCGCGACGGCTCCCAGGTCTGGTGCCAGATATGGGGCCGGGCCCTGGACCGCTCGAACCTTTCGCGCGGCATGATCTGGGTGGTGGACGACATCACGGCGCGCAAGGCCGCTGAGGAGCTGCGCCAGGAGGTGGAGCGCATCGCCCGCCACGACCTGAAGAGCCCGCTGGGCGCGGTCATCTCCTACCCCGCGATCATCGCCGAGGAGGGCGACCTGACCCCGGAGCAGCGCGACGACCTGGAGCGCATCCGGCAGGCAGGCTTCCGCATGCTCGAAATGGTCAACCTCTCCCTGGACCTCTTCAAGATGGAGCAGGGCACCTACGTCCTGAAGTCCGAGGAGATCGACCTCCTGGCCGTGCTCGAGCGCGTGCTGTGGGAGGTGAACGTCCAGGCCTCGGCCAGGAACGTGAGCCTGGGCGTGCTGGTCGAGGGCCGTGCGCCCGAAAAGGGCGAGCGCTTCGCGGCCCTGGGCGAGGACCTGCTCTGTTCCTCCATGCTCGCCAACCTGATCAAGAACGCCATCGAGGCCTCGCCGCGCCACAGGAAGGTGACCGTCGCCCTTGCCGCCGAAGGAAGCGAGGCCGTGATCTCCATCCACAACGCGGGCGCCATCGCGGAAACCATCCTCCCCCGCTTCGCGCAGAAGTACGCCACGCACGGCAAGCCGAACGGCACGGGACTCGGCGCCTATTCCGCCCGCCTCATGGCCGAGGTCCAGCACGGCTCTCTCTCCTTCACGAGCTCGGAGGCCGAAGGCACGACGCTGACCGTGCGGCTCCCCCGGCCTGCCTAGCCGCGGGACCGGCGCGCAAGGGGCCGGGAAGCCGACGTTCTGGAGGCCCCCCTGGTCATGGGCGCGCGCACGGGGCAAAGGAAGACGCACACGGCCGGAGACGTCTCGAGAAGCGCATGACGGCCGTTTCGACGCGGACGCTCCTGTGTCGCCGCCTATAATGGCGTGTCGATGGTTTCGTTACGGTTCGTGCTTTATGCAGGGGTGTCGTTGAAGGCCTAAGTGTTGCATCGACGCAATGCAGGCTTGAATTGCAGAGGGGTTTTCATGTATCTTCCGGTAATCGACACGGGGGGGCGAGTGTCCGCAGCTTTCTTGCTGCAATCTTTAGGTAAAGATGTTCACGTCTTGATCCGAAACGCAACAGTAGTTTTTCCCGCAAGAATCGCGTTCCTCCCCCGGGGCGCGATTCCTGCGCTCCGCGAATGCCGGCTCCCGGGGGGGCGGCGCCTTTTACACCATGGAGAAGTGACATGCTCAAGGATGTGAAGCTCGGGGTGAAGCTCGGACTGGGATTCGGGCTGCTTATCCTGCTCAGCTGCGGCCTCGGCGTGCTGGCCGTGTACAACATGACCGCCGTGAGCCGAAACAGTGGACGGCTCGCCCAGGAGTTCGTGCCCGAGGTGGCCATCGCCAACAACGTGGAGCGCTCCTCGCTGCAGGCCATGCTCGCCATGCGCTCCTACAGCCTGAGCGAGAATCACGACTACTGGGTGGAGGGCAGCAAGCATCTGAACGACGTGCACGCCTTCCTCGACCAGGCCCAGAAGCACGCCCAGGCCCATCCGAGGCTGGTGGCCCTGAAGAAGGACGTCGGCCTGGCCCAGGCCAAGGTGGACGAGTACACCACGCTCGCCGGGCAGACCGACGAGATGATCCGGGACCTCTCCACCGTGCGCAAGCAGATGGACGCCTCGGCGGCCGCGTTCATGAAGAACGCCAACGCCTATCTGGCCGACCAGCAGATCAAGGCCCGCCTGGCTGCCGCCGGAGACGGAAGCGTCATCGACCGGCTGCAGAAGCTCGCCTGGATCACCGAGGTCATCGAGACCGGCGAGGAGATCCGGGTCAGGAACTTCAAGTCGCAGTCCCTGCGCGATCCGGCCTACATCAAGGAAGGCATCGCCCTCTTCCCCAAGATGGAAGACATTGTGGGCCGCATGCGCGCGCTCAGCACGGACGACAAGAACGTGGCCCAGCTCGACGCCATAAAGGCCGCGGCCGAGGGCTACAAGCAGGCCATGACCGAGTTCCTGGCCAAGTGGGAGAATCTGCGCGCCCTGGACGGCAAGCGCAACACGGCTTCCGAGGCCGTGCTCGGGGCGGCCAGGGACACCGCCACGGCCGGGATCGGCCACACCCAGGAGCTGGCCGACGCGGCCGTGGACAGTCTTTCCCTGGCCTCCAAGGTGGTCATCGGCGGGCTCGTTGCCGCCGTGGTCCTGGGCATCGCCATCGCCCTCCTCCTGACCCGGGCCATCACCGGCCCCATGGCCCGCGGCGTGGCCTACGCCACCAAGGTGGCGGACGGCGACCTGGACCAGGTGCTGGACGTGCACCAGAAGGACGAGGCCGGGCAGCTGGCCGCGGCCATGAGCCGCATGGTGGAGAACCTGAAGGAGAAGATCGCCGAGGCCGAGGAGCAGCAGCAGGCCGCCGCCGCGGCCACGAAGGAGGCCCAGGGCGCCATGTCCCGCGCCCAGGCCAAGGAGCAGGAGGTGCGCGGGCTGCTCGAGACCATGGGCAGCCTGGCCGACCAGGCGCAGTCCATCTCCGAGCGCATGTCCTCGGCCAGCGAGGAGCTGGCCGCGCAGGTGGAACAGGTGACGCGCGGCACGCAGGAGCAGAGCGAGCGCATGGGCGAGACCGCCACGGCCATGGAGGAGATGAACGCCACGGTCATAGAAGTGGCCAGGAACGCGGCCGACGCCTCCTCGAGCGCGGACAAGGCCCGCGCAAAGGCCGGCGAGGGCGCGGACGTGGTGGGCCAGGCCGTAAGCGGCATCGGCGAGGTGCACGCCATCACGCGCGACCTGCAGGAGAACATGGTGGACCTCGGGCACAAGGCCGAGTCCATCGGCGAGGTCATGAACGTCATCTCGGACATCGCGGACCAGACGAACCTTCTGGCGCTGAACGCGGCCATCGAGGCAGCGCGAGCGGGCGACGCGGGCCGGGGCTTCGCCGTGGTGGCCGACGAGGTCAGAAAGCTCGCGGAGAAGACCATGGGCGCGACCAAGGAGGTCGGCGAGTCGATCCTCTCCATCCAGCAGGCCGCGCGCCAGAGCCAGGAGAAGATGCAGTCCGCGGCCAAGGCCGTGGAGCGCGTTACCGACCTGGCCGGTCGCTCGGGCGAGGCGCTGTCCGAGATCGTGGAGCTCGTGGGCGGCAGCGCCAGGCAGGTCGAGGGCATCGCCACGGCGGCCGAGCAGCAGTCCGCGGCCAGCGAGGAGATCAACCGGGCCATCGAGCAGGTCAGCCGCATCGTCGCCGAGACGGCCGACGGCATGGCGCAGTCCTCCCTGGCCGTGCAGGAGGTGGCCACCATGTCCGGCGAGCTCAACCAGATCATCGCCCGGCTCAAGCAGGACGGCGCCGGCTAGCCGCCTTCCTTCCAGGCCCTTTTCGCGAGGGCGGGCCGCGCGCGGCTCGCCCTCGCGTCTTTCCGCCCGTTCCTCCCGCCATCCCCCCATTCCTCCGCCTCGGACTGCAGTTCGACTGCCGAAAGAAATGCGGCCGATGACAAATTTGTCTAAGATTTGCTTGTGATTGCCACGGCTTGGCAAACTGGGTACACCTATTTGGCAAAATACTCGGGTACTCCCGGAACGATGGTCCGGGCCCGGGCATTCGCGAGCGGTTTCGCACAGGAGCGGCAGGACCGCGGCCAAGCCGCGCGGCACCGGCAAAAAAGGGGGAACGATGTTCAAGGATATGCGCCTGGGCATGAAGCTCGGCCTGGGATTCGGCGTGCTCGTGCTCATCACCTGCTGTCTCGGCGTTCTGGCCGTGGTCAACATGCGGGCCGTGCGCGCGGGGAGCGAACGGCTCTCCGCCGAGGACGTGCCCGAGGTGGCCATCGCCAACAACGTGGAGCGCACCGCCTTCATGACCATGTTCGCCATGCGCGGCTACAGCATGAGCGAGCGCCCCGCCTTCTGGAAGGAGGCGAGCGAGCGGCTCTCCGAGGTGCACGCGCACCTGGACGAGGCCGCGGCGCACGCCGAGAAGTATCCGGACCTCGTGGCGCTCAAGCAGAGCGTGGACGCGGCCCAGACGCGGATCGACGAATACACCGCGCTCGCCGGGCAGACCGACGCCCTGATCAAGGAGCTCGGCACCGACCGCGACGACATGAACTCGGCCGGGGCGACCTTCATCCAGAACTGCAACGGCTACCTGGCCGGGCAGAGCTACAAGATGCGCGAGCTCATCAACGGCCAGGGAGGGCCCGAGGAGCTCCTGGGCCGCCTGCAGAACATCTCCGCCGTCAACGACCTGATCGGCATGGGCAACGAGATCATCGCCACCAACTTCAAGGCCCAGGCCATGCGCGACGCCAAGCTCATGGAAGACGTGCTGGCGCGCTTTCCGAAGATCGACGAGCAGGTGCAGCAGATGAAGGCCGCGACCACGGACGACATCGCCCAGCGCCAACTCGGCGCCATCGCGCGCTCGGCCAAGGACTACAAGGAAGCCGTGGCCGCCTACCTCGAGGCCTGGACCAAGCGCCGCGAGCTGGACGCCACGCGCGACAAGGCCGCGAGCGCCGTGCTCGACGCCTCGCGCACGATCTCGCTCTCGGGCATCGAGCACGCGCAGAAGGTGGCCGACGGCGCCGTGCACAGCCTCTCCTCGGCCGCCAAGGTGGTCGTGGGCGGGCTCGTTGCCGCCGTGGCCCTGGGCATCGCCATCGCCCTCTTCCTGACCCGGGCCATCACCGGCCCCATGGCCCGCGGCGTGGCCTACGCCACCAAGGTCGCGGACGGCGACCTGGACCAGGTGCTGGACGTGCACCAGCAGGACGAGGCCGGGCAGCTGGCCGCGGCCATGAGCCGCATGGTGGAGAACCTGAAGGAGAAGATCGCCGAGGCCGAGGAGCAGCAGCAGGCCGCCGCCGCGGCCACGAAGGAGGCCCAGGGCGCCATGTCCCGCGCCCAGGCCAAGGAGCAGGAGGTGCGCGGGCTGCTCGATACCATGGGCAGCCTGGCCGACCAGGCGCAGTCCATCTCCGAGCGCATGTCCTCGGCCAGCGAGGAGCTGGCCGCGCAGGTGGAGCAGGTGACGCGCGGCACGCAGGAGCAGAGCGAGCGCATGGGCGAGACCGCCACGGCCATGGAGGAGATGAACGCCACGGTCATGGAGGTCGCGCGCAACGCGGCCGACGCCTCCACGAGCGCCGAGCAGGCCCTGGGCAAGGCCCGGGAAGGCGCGGACGTGGTGGGCCAGGCCGTGAGCGGCATCGGCGAGGTGCACGCCATCACCCGCGACCTGCAGGAGAACATGGTGGACCTCGGCCGCAAGGCCGAGTCCATCGGCGCGGTCATGAACGTCATCTCGGACATCGCGGACCAGACGAACCTGCTGGCGCTGAACGCGGCCATCGAGGCCGCGCGCGCGGGCGACGCGGGCCGGGGCTTCGCCGTGGTGGCCGACGAGGTCAGAAAGCTCGCGGAGAAGACCATGGGCGCGACCAAGGAGGTCGGCGAGTCCATCGGCTCCATCCAGCAGGCCGCGCGCCAGAGCCAGGAGAAGATGCAGTCCGCGGCCAAGGCCGTGGAGCGCGTCACGGAGATGGCCGGGCGCTCGGGCGAGGCGCTCGGAGAGATCGTGGGGCTCGTGGGCGGCAGCGCCAGGCAGGTCGAGGGCATCGCCGCGGCGGCCGAGCAGCAGTCCGCGGCCAGCGAGGAGATCAGCCGCTCCATCGAGCAGGTGGGCCGCATCGTCTCCGAGACCGCCGAGGGCATGGAACAGTCCTCGCGGGCGGTGCAGGAGGTGGCGGTCATGTCCGGCGAGCTCAACCAGCTCATCGTCCGGCTCAAGCAGGACGGCGCGGCCTAGGCTGCGCCGTTCCCGGTCGCTGAAAGAACGTCGTCAGCTGCGTTGCCGCGAAAAGCCGGACGTTTCTCGAGCGTCCTCCCTGCCGACCGGCGCAAATGTCGAAAAAAAGGCCCGCGGCGCATGCGCCGCGGGCCTCGTCGTCTCGCATGGCCGTGTCGCAAGGGACGCGGCTAGTCTTCTTCCCGTCCCCCGCACAGCGTCTGCAGGTCCGGGTTCTCGCGCATCAGGCAGAGGACCTGGCCCGTGCGCAGCTGCAGCCTGTCCACGGCGCGGGCGAGGAGGTTGATCAGGAAGGGGAAGGCCTCGGAGCCGGAGGCCAGCAGGGCCTCGCGCAGGGCGGCGGCCTCGAGGACCAGGACCTCGGTGTCCTCGGCGCAGGTCACGGTGTGCGTGTAGGTCTCCGAGGCGAGCACGGCGGACCAGCCGAAGCACAGCCCCGGCTTGATGGCGCCGAGCGCCACGGTCATGCCCGGGCGCGGCTCGTTGACGAACAGGGCCTTGCCGCGCACCAGGAAGTAGAATTTCGTGGCCGCGGTGTTCTCGGTGTAGATGACCTCTCCGGCCTTGTAGGCCTTGGGCGTGGCCAGGGCGGAGAGGGTGGCCAGCAGCGGAGCGGGAACGCCCTGCAGGACCTGGTAGCGCTTGGCGTCGAGTTGGATGGACATCGTGTTTCTCCTTCGTGTTGTCCGCGTGAGGCCTAGCTCAGGGCCACCACGGCCAGCAGTGCCGTGAGGCCGACGAAGATCATGAGAAGTCCCGCGCCCACGGGCACGGCCGAGGCGGCCAGGGCGCTGCGCGCCTCCCTCGCCGCGGCCTCGCGGGCCTGCGCGTCCTTGCCCGAGAGCCCGGCCACGAAGCGGGCCGAGGCCCCGGCGAGGCGCAGGGGCAGGTCGCTGAAGAGCGAGGCCAGGGAGCCGGTCACGCACGAGACGCCCCGGGCGCAGGCCGCGTTCAGGCCGTTCAGGCCCACGTCGAGCCCCCTGTACAGGAGCGCGGCGCCCTTGCGGTAGAACCAGTCGATGTCCAGGGCGATGGTCTCGGTGCGCTTGAGCAGCGGCAGGAAGAGGAAGAAGACCAGGGCCGAGAACATGAGCAGCTGCAGCTGCCCCACGACCTTGGCCGTGGTGTAGGGCACGTACGGGGTCATGGGGAAGGGCAGCAGCGAATAGAGCGGCGCCGGGTCCAGGCCGATGAAGATGCACAGGAAGGCGAACAGGCCCATGGCCAGGAGCATGGGCAGCGGCGCCTCCTTGGGGCGCAGGCCGTGGTCCTTGGCGAAGAAGACGAAGTACGGGAACTTGATGCCCGCGTGCAGGAAGACGCCCGCCGAGGCGATCTCGAGGATCATCCAGGCCCAGGCCAGGTGGTTGTCGGCCGTGCTCTGGATGATCAGCGACTTGGAGACGAAGCCGCTGGTGGCCGGGAAGGCCGAGATGGCCAGCGCGCCCACGGTGCCGAAGATCATGGTCAGGGGCATGGACTTCCACAGGCCGCCCAGGTCCGTGCAGCGGCTCTTGCCGGTCATGGCCAGCACCGAGCCCGCGCTCATCCACAAAAGCGCCTTGTAGATGATGTGGCAGAAGGCGTGCGCGGCCGCGCCGTTCAGCGCCATGGCCGTGCCCACGCCCACGCCGGTGACCATGAAGCCCACCTGGTTGATGATCGAGTAGGCCAGGATGCGGCGCATGTCGTTCTCGAGCAGGGCGTAGACGATGCCGTACAGGCTCATCACGCAGCCGACCACGATCAGGATCTCCCAGCCGGGATAGGCGCGGATGAGCGCGTAGACCGCGGTCTTGGTGGTGTAGGCCGAGAGGATCACGCCGCCGACCACCGTGGACTCGGGATAGGCGTCGGAGAGCCAGGAGGAGAAGGGCACGGCCGCGGCGTTGACCAGGATGCCGATGAGCATCAGCCAGTTGGCCGCGGTGTGCTCGGTCATGCGCACGAAGTCCGTGGAGCCGGTCTGCGTGATGTGCATGATGATGCCGAGCAGCAGGACCATGCCGCCGAGCAGGTGGATCAGGATGTAGCGCATGGCCGCCTTCTGGGCCTTGTCCGTCTGCCGGGCGAGGATCAGGAAGGTGGAGGCCACGGCCATGATCTCCCAGAAGACGTACAGGGTGATCAGGTCGCCCGCGAAGACCGCGCCGAGCGAGGAGGCGATGTAGAAGAGCGCCGGGCCGAGCTGGCGGCCGTCGTCCACCTTGAAGGCGTAGAGCATGCCCGCGAACGCGTTCAGCGAGAAGATCACGCCGAAGATGCGCGAGAGGCGGTCCACGCGCAGGAGCGTCAGGTCGTAGCCGAGCAGGCGGATGTGGCCCCAGGAGCCCTCGGGCAGGGCGAAGACGCCGAGCAGGGCCAGGGCGGCCAGGATGAGCAGCACGGTGTTGCGCAGGCGGCCGGAGAGGAAGGGCACGAGCAGCGCGCCCACGAAGAAGATGAGCTGCGGCGCGTGGGGCGCGAGGCTAACGGTCATAGTAGTCCTCCGGCTTCTTGAGCAGGTAGCCCAGGAGCTTGGCCCCGACGATCAGCACCGCGCAGGAGACGAAGCCGAGCACGGCCTCGAAGCCGAAGAAGTCGGCGAAGTGGAAGTGGATGGGCGGCGTCCACCAGAGCTCCAGGAGCACGGTCAGGGCGCACGAGCCCCACAGCAGCCACCACAGCACGCGGCGCACGTCCGGGCGCTCGAAGAAGTCTTGTTCGGTTTTCTTGCTCACGTGTCGTCCTCCTTGGGGACCCGGGCTACATGCCGATCGCCCGGTGGGCCAGTTCGAGGAAGATGTCGGGGTAGAAGAACAGGGCCACGGAGATGACCGCGGTCAGGCACAGCGGAATGAGGCAGAAGAGCGGCGCCTCGCGCACGGGTCCGCTGTGCAGGGCCTCTTCGTCCGTGCAGAAGAAGGCCTTGTAGGCGATGGGCAGGAAGTAGGCCGCGTTCAGCATGGAGCTCACCACCAGCAGGCAGGCCAGCACCCATCGGCCGTCCGAGAGGCAGCCGTTCAGCAGGTACCACTTGGAGAGGAAGCCCGCCGTGGGCGGGATGCCGATGATGGACAGGGAGGCGATGAAGAAGGCCAGCATGGTCAGCGGCATGCGGCGGCCGATGCCCGCCATGCGGCTGATCTTGGTCTCGTGCGTGGTCACGTAGATGGCGCCCGCGCAGAAGAAGAGCGTGATCTTGCCGAAGGCGTGGGCCACGATGTGGAAGATGCCGCCCGTGAGCCCCCAGGCGTTCAGCAGGCCCGCGCCGAAGACGATGTAGGCCAGCTGGGCCACGGTGGAGTACGCCAGCCTTCGCTTGAGCCCGTCCTGCGTGAGCGCGATGCACGAGGCCAGGATCATGGTCACCGCCGCGGCCGCGATGAGCAGCTGCCCCGCGCCGATGGAGCGCAGGAGGTCCACCCCGAAGACGCCGGTGACGATGCGCAGGATGCAGAAGGCGCCGACCTTGACCACGGCCACGGCGTGCAGCAGCGCGGAGACCGGGGTCGGCGCGACCATGGCCGCGGGCAGCCAGGAGTGGAAGGGCATGAGCGCGGCCTTGGCGAAGCCGAAGACGAACATCGCCAGGAGGATCCAGATCCAGACGTTGCCAACCTTGCCCGCGAGGCCGCCCGGGTGGGCGAAGTCGAGCGTGCCGGTCAGCGAGGCCACCACGATCATGGCGGGCAGCACGAGGCCGATGGAGGTGCCCACGATGTTCGTCAGGTACTTGCGGCCCGAGGTGCGGCTCTCCGCGTCCTGCTTGTGCGTGACCAGCGGGTACGTGGCGAAGGAGAGCAGCTCGTAGAAGAGGTACATGGTGAACAGGTTGGCCGAGAAGGCCACGCCCACGGCCGAGAAGATCGACAGCGAGAAGAAGGTGAAGAAGCGCGTCTGGGCGTGCTCGTTCAGTCCCCGCATGTAGCCGATGGCGTAAGCCTCGGTGACGATCCACAGAAAGCTCGAGACCAGGGCGAAGAGCAGGCCCAGGGCGTCCACGCGGAACTGGATGGGCGCGCCCGGGATGACGTCGGCGATGGTGAAGGTCGGCGCCTGGCCCGCGAGCACGCTCGGGACCATGGAGGCCACCAGGCAGAAGGTCAGGCCCGCTGCCAGGAAGGTCCAGGCCTCGCGCAGGTTGCCCGAGCGCGAGGAAAGCCCCGTGGGCACGGCGATGAGCGAGGCGGCGACAGCCAGTACGGGAGTGAGTGAGGCGACGGTTTCCATGCGGTCGTCCCTGTCAGGATGCGAGGGTGAAGAGCGGGGTTATGACGCGCTGCACGATGGGGCCGGTTGCCAGGCCGATGAGCGGCAGGGCGGCGGCGACCACGGCCAGCGGGGCCAGCCGGGTCCAGCGCACGTCGCTGCACTCCTCGCAGCCGCGTTCGAAGAAGGCCAGTTCGAAGACGCGGAAGAAGAGCAGGGCGTTCACGAGGCTCGAGAGGATGAGGGCCACGACGAAGGGCCACTGCCCCGCCTCCATGGCTCCCTTGACCAGGTACCACTTGCTGAAGAAGCCGCAGAACGGCGGCACGCCGATCATGGACAGGGCGCCTGCCGTGAAGGCGGTCATGGTCCAGGGCATGGCCCCGAACAGGCCGCGCAGGTTCTCGAACCTGAGCGTGCCGCGGCGCCGCGAGATGTTGGCCATGGCCATGAAGACGCACAGCGTCATGGCGGCGTCCGCGAAGACGTGCAGCACCGCGCCGGTGAGCGCCGTGTGGTTGCCGATGAAGATGCCGCCCGCCATGTAGCCGACCTCGGCCACGAGGATGAAGCAGAGCATGCGGCGAAGCTCGCGCTGCGCCAGGGCCATGACCCCGCCGACCACGATGGCCGCCGTGGCGGTCCAGACCATGATCTCCGAGAAGGCCGGGACCGAGGCCATGAGCGAGGGCGGCAGCACGGCCAGGGTGATGCGGATGAGCGCGTAAGCCATGACCTTGGTGGTCATGGGCGCGATCAGGCTCGCGGCCACGGGGGTGGCCTCGCCGTAGGCGCCGGGCAGCCAGCTGTGGAACGGGAAGAGGGCCATCTTCACGGCCAGGCCGACGATGATGATGGCCAGGGCCGCCAGGACGACCGGCGTGTGCACCAGCGGCTCGAGCAGGTGGTGCATGTCCGCCATGTTGAGCGTGCCGGTCTTCATGTACAGAAAGCCGATGCCCAGCAGGTAGAACGAGGCGCCCACCGAGCCCATGAGCAGGTAGTTGAGGCTCGTGAGCTGCGAGCGGCCCGTGCCCATGGAGAGCAGGGCGTAGCCGGACAGGGCCGAGATCTCGACCAGGACGTAGAGGTTGAAGGCGTCGCCCGTGGAGACGATGCCCAGGTGCCCGGCCGTGCACAGGAGGTACAGGGCGTAGAAGGCCTGGGTCTTGTCCGGGAAGCGCTCGGTGATCTCGCGGCGCACGCCCATGAGGTTCAGGAGCGATCCCCAGGCCAGCAGGCAGATGAGCGCGGCGTTGAAGGGATCGGTGACGTAGACGATGCCCCAGGGCGGCGACCAGTCGCCGATGAGGTAGGTCTGCGCGCCGTGGGTGAGCACGGCGATGAGCATGTACAGGCTCGTGACCGCGGAGATGGAGAGCGCCGTCATGGCGATCCAGTGCTCGCGCGAGCGGCCCGTGAGCCAGTGGCTGACAACGCAGGCGAAGGCCCCGAGCAGCGGGGTGACGACGCTGACGACCGCGACGTTCAACATCTACTTCTCCCCCTTTTCGGCGGGGAGCTCGTCCCCTTCGGCGGCGTGGAGCGCCTCGTTTTCCTCACGGAGCTGGGCGAGTATCTCGTCCTCCTCCAGGGTGCCGTGCTTCTTGTAGAGCTTGAGCAGGAGCGCCAGGGCCACGCCCAGGGTGGCCACGGAGACCACGATGGCCGTGAGCATCAGGACGTGGGGCAGGGGGTTGATGTACTGCGCCGGGATGACCACGCCCGTCTCTTCCGCGGCCTTGGAGAGGATGGGGATGGTCGCCCCCTCCTTGGAGCCGATGGAGACGTAGAAGAGCATGATCGCGGTCTGGAAGATGCCCAGGCCGATCATCTTCTTCACCAGGTTGCGCTTGGCGGTCATGCCGTACAGCCCGGTGACCATGATGAATATGTAGCACCAGTAGTTGGCCCTGCTGAGCAGGATGTCGGAGAGGTTCATGCTACAGGCCCTCCAGAACCGTTCCCTCGGAGGAGACGAGCTTGAAGATGAGCACGAGGCAGGAGAAGACCGTCATGGACACGCCTGTCTCGACGCAGAGGATGCCGAGGGAGTGGGCGTGGGCCACGTCCATGCCGAAGAGCAGGTGCAGCCAGCCGTAGTCCAGGAAGTTGACCCCGAAGGCCAGGGCCAGCACGCCCATGCCCACGTAGATGGTCACGCCCGAGGCCGCGAGGATGTAGAGGAGCTTTTCCGAGAGGCGCTCGGTGACGCTTCGCAGGTCCTGGGACAGGGCCAGCAGCAGATAGGAGGCGGCGAAGATGACGCCCGCCTGGAAGCCGCCGCCCGGGCTGTAGTGGCCGTGCGCCAGGACGTAGATGGCGAAGAGCTGGATGAAGGGGATGAGCCCCTTGCAGACCGTCTCGAGGATCATGGATTGCGGCACCCAGTCCGAGTCGATGCGCTCGAAGTTGCCGGACGAGGGGGCCGGGAGGCAGTCGCGCTTGAGCATGACCACGATCCCGGTGGGGCCGTGGCGGTAGTAGTAGACGCCGGGCTTGTCCGCCACGTCGCGCAGGGCGCGGATGATGAAGAAGCAGGCGAGTCCCGCGGTGAAGACCACGATGGTCTCGAACATGGTGTCGAAGCCGCGGTAGTCGGCCAGCACCGAGGTGACCACGTTGGGCGTGTGCGTGTCCTCGTAGGAGTGCTCGAGGTAGAGGTCGGAGACGTGCAGGCTCGCGGGCGCCTCCGGGTTGCCCCAGCGGGGGTAGTCCAGGCTCGACCAGACGAAGAGCGCGCCGAGCAGGGCGAGGGTGACGAGGGTTGCGGTGCGCATCAGTCCTTGCTCCTCCTGGTGGTCCTGAAGATGGCCGCGAAGACCAGGGCCGAGCTTATGCCCGCGCCGATGGCGGCCTCGGTGAAGGCCACGTCGACCGCGCCCATGGCCAGCCACTGCGTGCACATGAGGAAGGAGTAGGCGCCGAAGAGGATGGCCGCGCCCATGAGGTCGCGGATCCACAGGGAGGCCACGGCGCAGACCATGACCAGGATCAGGGTGGCGTAGCTGAGCTGCCAGATCATGACGGATTCTCCTCGGATGCGGCCCCGGCCCGCGACGCGGACGGCTGGAGCCAGGGCTTGAGCCCCGCGCGCATGCCGGAGTCGATGAAGGCGTGCGTCGCCGTGGGGTTGGCCAGGAAGACGAAGCCCATGATCAGCATGATCTTTATGCTGACCAGCACGTCGGGCAGGGTGAAGCTCCTCAGGTTCAGCAGGGCCAGGCCGAACAGCAGGGCCAGGGAGCCGAGCGTGTCGATCAGGCCGGACATGTGCATCCGCGTGTAGACGTCTGGCATGCGCAGGATGCCGATGGTGCCCGCGACGAAGAAGAACATGCCGATGACCACGAAGCAGATGGAGGCGATGGAAAGGATGTCCATTACGGCCGCCCTCCCTCGATGCCGCTCTCGTCCTCGGCCAGGCCGCGCTTGTAGAAGTAGCGGGCCGCGGCGAGCACGGAGATGAAGTTCAGCATGGCGTAGGCCAGGGCGATGTCCACGAACATGTCCACGCGCTGGAAGATGAAGCCGATGAGCACGATGAGCACCGTGGTCTTGCTGCCCACGGCGTTCACGCCGAGCAGCCGGTCCAGGGTCGTGGGGCCGGACACGGCCCGGTACATGGCCAGGAACATGAGCAGGGCTATGCCGAGGCTCGTGTAGAGGATGAAGAGGTCCATCACGGCCTGCCTCCGAAGATGTCCACGAGTTTGGTCTCCATGTCCCCGGGCACGCCCGCGGCCAGCTCGCCGTCCAGCGCGTGCACCGTGAAGTTGCCGCGCTCGTCCACGTAGACCGTGATCGTGCCGGGCGTGAGGGTGATGGAGTTGGCCAGGATGGTCAGGCCGAGCTTCGAGGTCATGCGGCTCCTGAAGCGCACGATCTGCGGGTCGATGACCTTCATGGCGCGCGGGGAGAGCGAGATGCGCATGACGTAGATGTTGGCCTTGACGATCTCCTTCAGCAGCCAGAGCGCGTAGCCCGCGAGCTTGAAGGCCATGGCCGGTCTTCTGAACATGCGTCCCTCGGGCGGCCAGAACTCTTCCGAGAGCCAGGCCACGAAGAGCGAGGAGCAGGCACCCACGGTCAGGTGGAAGCTGTCGAAGAAGCCGGAGAGCACGGCCCACAGGACGAAGAGGATGAGGGCGCGCAGGAGGAGGGAGAGGGTCTTGTCCGCGCGTGAGGGCGGCCGGTTGTCCTGCGTCCCTTGGACGAGGCAGGAGGAGGCCGGAACGTCGTTCTTCATGGCATGCCGTTCCTTGCAGTGGGATATGGTGTGGCTGACGACGAAGGCACCGGGAATGTCGACGCGAGCGTCATGGGGAATGAACCGCGCGATCCGCGGCAAGCTGCTGCCCTACCCCGGGAAATGCGATGGCGAACATCGTGCGTCCGCTATATACGCGTAAGATGGCGGGTTCAATAGAAATCATGCCCAAAGCCGTATGGCCGCCCGGACATGCTTGCCCGGAAGCCGTTTCGCGTTCTACATAGGAGAGGCGGGGACGGGAGCCGATCTCCTGGCCCACCGGTGGAAAACGGCCCGCCGAAACCGTCTTCCGCGCACCGCCGGGGAGGCGGCGCGGCGTCTCTTCTCCGGGGCGGCGGGGCATGGCGCAAGGCCGGTCCGCCGCACGAGACGTACGGGTTTCATGCACCAGGGTGATTGATAAATCAAGCGGTATGAGCAGAAAGCGGCGCCGAACGTTCGGCCGATGAAGCGGGGAGGTTGTGGATGCAGGTGCTTGTCGTTGAGGACGAACCCAAGGTGGCGCAGGCCATCCGGAGCGGGCTGCTGGACGAGGGCTACGAGGCGGTCGTGGCCCAGACCGGGGAGGAAGGCTTCTTCCAGGCCAACAACACCGCCTTCGACGTCATCGTCCTGGACATCATGCTCCCGGGCCGGGACGGCTTCGAGATACTGGAGACGCTGCGCCGCCGCGGCCTGAACACGCCGGTGATCATCCTCACGGCGCGCGACGGCGTGGAGGACCGCGTGCGCGGGCTGGACAGCGGCGCGGACGACTATCTCGTCAAGCCCTTCGCCATCGCCGAGCTCTCGGCCCGCATCCGGGCGCTCCTGCGCCGCGGCAGGCCGGAGGACGTGCTGCGCCTCAAGGTCGCGGACCTGGAGATGGACCTCGTGTCGCGCTCCGTGGCCCGCGGCGGCAAGCCCATCGCGCTCACGGCCCGCGAGTTCGAGCTGCTCGAATACCTCATGCGCCACGCGGGCCGCACGGTGCCGCGCACCCTGCTGGCCAGCGAAGTCTGGAAGGTCACCAGGCGCGCCACGCCGCTGGACAACGTCATCGACGTGCACATCGCCAGGCTGCGCAAGAAGGTGGACCACGGGCGCAGGCAGAAGCTCATCCACACCGTGCGCGGTGTGGGCTTCATCCTCAGGGACGACGATGCTCAGGCCGAGGCCTAACAGCCTCCGCCTCAAGCTGGCCGCAGGCTTCGCCCTGACCATCACGGTCATCCTGCTGCTCTACGCGGGGCTGACCTACGTGGCCCTCGGCCAGATCCTGTCCACGCAGCTCTCGGACAAGCTCGAGGCCGACGCCGAGGCGAGCCTGGCCGCCGCCCTGGCCGGAACGGTGGCCTTCTTCCCGCACGACGCCTCGCCCGACCCGGACACGCCGCCCCTGCGCTGGGCCGAGGTGCGCGGCCCGGACGGCGGGGTGCTGCTGCGCCATTTCCCGGCGAACCTGGACGTGGACCTGCCCGACCCGGTCGGCGAGCCGGTCCCCACCGGCCCGTCCCCGTCCGCCAGGCCGGTGTCCGACAAGTCCAGCCTGCTCTTCGACTACTCCCCGCCCGAGCGGCCGGGGCTGGTCCTGCGCGTGCTCATGACGCGCCGCCCCGCGCCGGACGGCGCCCTGCTCACCGTGACCACGGCGCGCAGCCTGGAGCCCATGCAGCGCGAGCTGCGCGACTTCGTGCGCACGAGCGCCGCCATCCTGCCCTTCGGCGTCCTGCTCGCCGGGTTCGCGGGCTACGTGGCCGCGGGCCGCGCCCTGCGCCCCGTGAGCAGCATGGCCGAGCGGGCGGAGCGGATCACGGCCAGCAACCTCTCCGACCGCCTGCCCGTGGACGACCCGGGCAACGAGCTCGGCCACCTGGCCACGGTCTTCAACCAGACCTTCGCCCGCCTGGAGGGGTCGTTCGAGCGGCTTCGGCGCTTCACGGCGGACGCCTCGCACGAGCTGCGCACGCCGCTCACCGTGCTGCGCAGCGTGGGCGAGGCCGGGCTTCGCGACGCGGCCTCGGCCGACGACCTGCGCGACACCGTGGGCAGCATGCTCGAGGAGGCGGACAAGATGACCGGGCTCGTGGACAGCCTGCTCCTGCTGGCCCGCGCGGACAGCGGCGAGGTGGCCCTGGAGCGGGCCCCGGCCGAGCTTTTGGACCTGGCCGAGGAGACCGCGCGTTGCCTGGACATCCTGGCCGAGGAGAACGGGCAGCGCATCGAGGTGTCGGGCGACGCCGGGGCCGTGGTCATGGCCGACCGGGGCGTGGTCGGCCAGGCGGTGATGAACCTCGTGCACAACGCCCTGCGCTACGCGCCCGAGGGCTCGGCGGTGCGCCTCACGGTCCGGCGCGGCGCGCGGTTCCACTCCCTCGCCGTGGCGGACGAGGGGCCGGGCATCCCGCTCGCGGACCAGCCGCACATCTTCGACCGCTTCTACCGCGTGCGGCAGGACCGCTCCCGGGCCCACGGCGGCACGGGCCTGGGCCTGGCCATCGCGCGCTGGGCCGCGACCATCCACGGCGGGGACATCACGCTGGAATCCGAGCCCGGCAAGGGCGCGCGCTTCACCCTGCACCTGCCGGCCCTGGCCGAGGGGACGGACGCGCCGGACGCCGCGGGCGCACTGTCCGGAAGCGGGGGCCTCGCCGAGGGAACGGGCGGGGGAGTCGCCAGGGGAGTAGTCGAGAACGCCGGGCCGCGGGACTAGGAAATCCCCGGCCCCGGGAAAGGGGTCGTGCGCGCGGCCTCAGCGCAGAGAGGGCCCGCGCAGTCCGTCGGCCACCAGGCGCAGCAGCTCGGGCTCGAGCTCGCGCAGGTGGCGCTCGGGCGCGAAGAGGCGCAGCCGGACCATGCCCATGAGCAGGCCGTGCACCAGCAGGGCGCGCTCCGCGACCGGTCCGGGGGCGAGCGAGCCGTCCCGCGAGCCGAGGGAGATGGCCACCTCCAGGAGCTCGATCATCTTGTCGTGCACGCGCGCGATCTCCGCGCGGCACTCCTCCCCCACCTCCCGCACGCGGTAGGGGTTGCTCTGCTGGATGCAGTCGAAATCCTGCTCCCGCTCCTCGTAGAAGCCGCAGAACAGCCGCGTCAGGCGCAGCACCATGTCCAGCCCGGCCTCGCCGGGCACGAAGCGGTGGTGCTGCTCGAAGTAGGCGAAGAACCGCTTCCTGATGTTCGTCAGGATCCGCAGGAGCAGCTGCTCCTTGCTCGGGAAATGGCGGAAGATGGCCCCTTCCGAGACCCCGGCCCGGCGGGCGATCTCCGCGACCGGAGTCGCCTCGTAGCCGCGCTCGGCAAAGAGTTCCGCGGCTGCCTCGACGATGGATTCGCGACGTGCCGTCATGCGCATTCCCCCTGGTTCCGTTCGCGTGCCCGCCGTTTCGGCGCGGCCGCGCGGTCGATTGTCATTATTTTAAAAGGGGCGTATCCGCAAAGCAAGTGAGCGCTCACTTTTCAGAGAGCATTCGCTCACACGTCGGAAAGGGAGCGCCGCGGCTGGAGGCCGTCATGGACTACGTACTTCCTTTGGGGATTCTTGCGGTCCTTGCCTTCTTCGTCGTCCGTTTCCTCGTGAACGCCAAGAAGTAACCGTCAGCCGGTCCGGCCCGCGCCCCTCCCTCCTCTCCGGGGCGCCTCCCGGGCCGACCGCGCCCGTGGCGGCCGTCACAGGACGGCCGCCACGGGCGCGCTCCGCGTCTCCCGAATCCCCTTCCCGCGATCCCGTCCGCGTCCCTCTCCGGGGTTGCCGCCCGCGGCGCGCCACGGCTGCGTCCACCGTGCGGCGCCTTCGCCCCGCGCAGGGCGCAGGGCGACAAAAAAGGGGGAGCGCTCAAGCGCTCCCCCCGTTTCGTGTCGTGCGTGACGGCCGCTGCGCGGTCGCCTAGAGGATGCCTTCCTCGCCGGTGCGGATGCGCACGGCCTTGGCCACGTCCTGGACGAAGATCACGCCGTCGCCTTCCTTCCCGGTGCGGGCGCCGCTCTTGATGGCCTCCAGGGCGTCGTCGACCTTCTCGTCGTTGATGCCGATCTCCAGGCGGATCTTCTTCAGGAGGTTCACCTCCATGACCACGCCGCGGTACGTCTCGGTGAAGCCTTTCTGTCGGCCCGCGCCAAGCATGTTGGTCACGGACATGGAGTAGATGCCCTTGGCGAACAGCGACTGCTTCACCGGATTCAGCTGTTCGGGCCTGATGTATGCGATGACGAGTTTCATGTCTGCTCCTTATCGTCGTCGTCGGTTGCTTCGGTGCCTTGTCTGCGCCTACTCGTTGCGGAAGATCTGGAAGCCCGCGTAGGCCTCGGAGCCGTGCTCCGCGAGGTCCAGGCCCTTCATTTCCTCGTCGGCGGTGACGCGGATGCCGAAGATCGCCTTGACCAGGAACATGAGGACCAGACCTGCGCCGAAGGCCCAGACGAAGGTGGCGGCCACGCCGAGCGCCTGCACGCCGAGCATGGACAGGCCGCCGCCGTAGAACAGGCCGCCCGCGCCGCCGTTGAGCCCCGGAACCGTGAACAGACCGGCGGACAGGGTGCCCCAGGCGCCGCACACGCCGTGCACGGAGACCGCGCCGACCGGATCGTCGATCTTCAGGACCTTGTCGATGAACTCGATGGACAGGACCACGAGCAGACCGGCGAGGGCGCCGATGGTGATCGAGCCCATGGGCGAGACCGTGTAGCAGGGCGAGGTGATGGCCACGAGACCGGCCAGGGTGCCGTTCATGGTCATGGACATGTCGGGCTTGCCGAAGCGGAACCACGAGAGGGCGAGGGCGCCCAGCGTGCCTGCGCAGGCGGCCAGGGAGGTGTTCACCGCGATGAGGCCGATGGTGTTGTTGGCCGTGGTCGTGGAGCCCGGGTTGAATCCGAACCAGCCGAACCACAGGATGAACACGCCCAGCGCGCCGAGCGGGATGTTGTGGCCGGGGATGGCCCGGGCCTCGCCGTCGGAGTTGTACTTGCCGAGCCGGGGGCCGAGGGCGATGGCGCCCGCCAGGGCGACCCAGCCGCCGCAGGAGTGGACCACGGTGGAACCGGCGAAGTCGATGAAGCCGAGGCCGGAGAGCCAGCCCGCCGAGGCGTCGCCGTTCAGGGAGCCCCAGGCCCAGTGGCCGGAGACGGGGTAGATGACGGCCGTCACGAAGATGGACAGCAGGATGTAGGAGCTGAACTTCGTGCGCTCGGCCATGGCGCCGGAGACGATGGTCGCGGCGGTGCCTGCGAAGACGCTCTGGAAGAACCAGAAGGTCACGGACCAGCCGCCCGCATCGAAGTTGGCGTAGTCGAGGATCACGTCCTTCAGGCCGAACTGGTCCGTGCCGATGAAGCCGGAGACGTCCGTGCCGAACATCAGGCCGAAGCCGATGAGCAGGAAGACGATCTGCCCGGCGCCGAAGTCGAGCAGGTTCTTCATGACGATGTTGCCCGCGGACTTGGCGCGCGTGAAGCCCGCCTCGACGCAGGCGAAGCCCGCCTGCATGAAGAACACGAGCATGCCCGCGATGAGCGTCCACATGATGTTGGCGTTAGCCTGGCTGAGCATCTCGGGCGCGTCCTCGGCGTGTGCCAGTCCGGGGAGGACCGTCACCGCGCAGGCCACTGCGAGCGCGGCCGCGAACCACTTCACCGCGCTTTTGTCGGTGTACCGCGAAAAAACCATACGAAACCCTCCTGAGTCATAAAAAAGTTGCCTACGACAGCCTTGGGCACGACGCCTGCCATCTGTGCAAAAATCGGGTCCAACGTGTAACATCGCGGAACAATAGAATTTGTTGGTAAAAAACAGGCCTCACCATTTTGTCACAAATGTAAATTTGCAGGTCCGGAGAGGCGAAATGGATTGTGGGTGCAAAAAAATGGTTGCTAAAATTACGGATAAGTAAGGTTTAGTTCATGTTCTGGTTGGGGAGGGACAGAGGAAGAGGCGGAGGGAAAGACAGAGGGAGAGGAGGGAAAGACGGCGGGAATCGGCCGCCGTCTGCGGTGCACGGGGGCGCGTGCGTCTTCCCGGCCCTTCACGCCCGGGCTGCCCGTCTTCATGCTCCGGCATGCAGCGCGTGAAGGCGGGCCAAGGGGCTCTGCCCCGTGCGCGGGAGGGTGCGGGGAGGGGCGGGGAGCCCCGTGGGGATGATCCCTTGCTGCCCGCTGGAAGCATCCGTTGTCCGCGGCGCAAAACGAGAAGGCCGGGCGGCGTGCGCCGCCCGGCCCTCGGGGTGTGCGTACGGAAGGCGGTTATGGTCTAGAGGGCTTCTTCGCCGTGTTCGCCGGTGCGGATGCGCACGGCGTCGTCCAGGGTGGAGACGAAGATCTTGCCGTCGCCGATGGCGCCGGAGTTGGCGGCGGTGCGGACGGCGTCCACGGCCTGGGCTGCCACGGCGTCGGGCACGACGATCTCGATCTTGATCTTGGCGTTGAACATGACCTTGTACTCGGCCCCGCGGTAGAGCTCGACGTGGCCCTTCTGGCGGCCGTAGCCCTTGACCTCGGTCACGGTCATGCCGTGCACGCCGAGGCCGTCCAGGGCGTTCATGACGTCGTCGAGCTTGAAGGGCTTGATGATGGCTTCGATCTTTTTCATGACGTACTCCCCTTACCTGTGGGTCTTGGTCAGGGTGAACTCGGGGTAGGCCATGACGGCGACTTCGTGCTGGTCCAGACCCTCGAGCTCGTGCTCGCGCTTGACGCGCAGCGGGGTGATCTTGTCGAGGATGATGAAGAAGACGAACATGACCACGAAGACGAAGACGGTGTTGGTGACGACGCCGGCGATCTGGGCCATGAGCTGGCTGGCGTCGCCGTAGAACAGGCCCTTGACCGCGCCGGCCACGCCGTTGGCGCCGTCGCCGTAGGTGCCGTCCGCGAAGAGGCCGAGGGAGATGAGGCCCCAGGCGCCGTTGACGCCGTGCACGGAGATGGCGCCGACCGGATCGTCGATCTTCAGCTTCTGCTCGACGAAGAGGACGCTGACGCAGAGCAGGATGCCCGCGATGAGGCCGATGATGACGGCGGAGACGGAGTTGACGAAGGCGCAGGGCGCGGTGATGGCCACGAGGCCCGCGAGCAGGCCGTTGGCGGCCATGGAGATGTCGGGCTTGCCGTAGCGGGCCCACATGTAGCACATGGAGGACATGGCGCCCGCGGCCGAGGCGAGCATGGTGTTGGTGGCGATGACGCCGATGCGCAGGTCGGAGCCCGCCAGGGTGGAACCGGCGTTGAAGCCGAACCAGCCGAAGGCCAGGATGAAGCAGCCCGCGATGGCCATGGGCACGTGGTGGCCGGGCATGGCGTTGGGGGTGCCGTCCTCGTTGAACTTGCCGATGCGCGGTCCGAGCACGATGGCGCCCGCCGCCGCGGCCACGCCGCCGGTCATGTGCACGACGGAGGAGCCCGCGAAGTCCAGGGTGCCGTGGCCCAGGCCGAAGTTGCTGCCCAGGGCGGAGAGCCAGCCGCCGCCCCAGACCCAGTTGGCGTACAGCGGGTAGACGAACATGGAGATGAAGAAGCCGTAGACGACGAAGGACTTGAAGGTCCAGCGCTCGGCCATGGAGCCGGTCGGGATGGTCGCCGTGGTGTCCATGAAGACCATCTGGAAGAGGAAGATGGAGAAGATGACGGCGTCGTAGGTGGTGCCGGAGAGGAAGAAGCCTTTGGTGCCGAAGAGGCCGAAGGTCTTGCCGAGCAGGGTGACGGTGAACTCGGAATCGAGCGCGCCGCCGCCGCCCAGCGCGGCCACGCCGCCCACGCCGCCCATCTGCAGGGCGAAGCCGCAGATCCAGTAGCCGAGCATGCCGATGCCGTAGATCATCATGTTCATGGCCATGGTGTGGCCTGCGTTCTTGGCGCGGGTGAAGCCGGTCTCGGCCAGGGCGAAACCGGCCTGCATGAACATGACCAGGAAGCCGCAGACCAGCGTCCAGACCATGTTGATGGAGATGCGGTTGTGCCCGACCACGTCGGCCAGCTTGGAGGCCAGGGGCTCGGTCGGCGCGAGCTTGTCGAGGTCGTCCTTGGTCGGGGCGTTGGCCGTGGCGCCGACGACGTCGGCCGCGGTGCCGATGGAGGCGCCGCTCGGATCGGAGTCCGCATGCGCCGGCGTGGCGGGCATGGCCGTGAGCAGCATCGCCGCGAGCAGCAGCGAGGCGGTCAGGCAGCCGAGCGACGCGAGCACGCCGGAGCCCCCCGGACCGCGCCTGAAAAGTGTGGTCAAACTGTACATCTGAAAGCCCTCCTTGAGTCTGTTTGCGATCCCCGTGATCTTCATGTGCGATCCATGAGCGATCGTGATGCGGACGCAACGCTGGAGCAAAAATGGGGCCGTTCTTGTACCTTGCTGAAATGTAAGGAATTGGCCCCGGATGGGCTGCCTGACCCCCTGGCCATTTGTTGCCAAAAATGAAAAAAACAACATTCAGTGCAAGAAATTGATTCCACAAAGAAGGCGGGCTGACAGACATAAAGACCGCATGCCGCAATGGTTTTTTGGCCTGGTGCACATGCTTGTGAAACACAGGGGACGCCCGGGGGAGACATCCGGCGCATGGCTTGAAGGCCGCTGTCTCGACCTTTCGGAAAGGTCAGAATTGAAAGCGATGAATCTTACGGAAGAATGAACGCCGGGCCGCGAGTCAGCCGCGAGTCAGCCGCGAAGCGGCCCGAAGCGGGCGCGCTCCGGACGCCGCCGGAGGCCCGCAGGGCGCGGCCCGGCGGCCTTTGCGGCACGAGGGCACGAGGGCGCGAGGGGGGCGAGGGACGGGGCGTGCCGGGCGGACGGGACGTTCCGGAGCCGGAAGAGAGCCGGAAGAGAGCCGGAAGAGAGCCGGAATAGAGCGGGAAGAGGTCGGAAGTGAGAGGGAGGAGGGCTTTCGCCGCGCGGACAGGCGGGCCTCGCGAGGCCTTAGGCCGCGCGGGTCGGGGTGCCGGAGGCGGCTTCCCAGGCGCCGCCCTGGACGCTCTCGGACGCGCTGCCGGGCAGGAAGACCAGGCGGATGCGGCGGTTGGCCTCGAGCCAGGCCTTGACCTGGGCCGAGCGGTGGACCGGGTGGCGGTCCACGATGAGGAAGATGCGGCGGCGCTTGGCGCTCTTCTGCAGGCGGGTGAGGAAGTCGATGAACAGCCCGGCCTGGTAGCGCTCGCGCGAGAGCAGGAAGCGGATGTGGCCCTGGTTGCTGACCGCGGAGCAGAGCTGGCGCACGTGGACGTGCTCCTCGCCGCTGCGCGACGGACCGTGGGAGAGGCGCAGCACGGCCTCGCCGCTCCAGAATATGACGGCCTTGTCGGCGCGCGCCTCGCGCACCAGGGCGGGGTATTCGTCGCGCACCCAGCGCCTGACCTCGCGCGGGTTGCGCTCGAGCGCGCGGCGCAGGGGCCGCTGCAGGGAGAGGCCCCAGCGCCTGAGCATGCGCCGGATGGTCCACAGCGAGAAGCGCAGCCCGAACTTCTGCTCGATGAGGCGCGAGACCGCCTCGCTGGTCCACAGGCTGTAGGGAAGCTTCAGATCGTCGGGCAGGCGGTTGTCGAGCATGTTCATGACCCAGCTCGCCTGCCAGTCCTTGAGCGTGCCGCCGGTCGGGCGGCCCTGGGGCTTGGCGCCGAGGGCGTCGGAGCCGCCCGCGCGGTAGGAGCGCAGCCAGCGGCCGATGGCCTGGCGGGTGACTCCGAAGACGCGCGCGGCCTCGGTCTGCTTCATGCCGCCGAGCACGGCCTTCACGGCGCGCTTGCGCAACTCTTCCTGCGCGGTCGCGGAGAGGGAACGGGCATCCTTGATGTCCATGGGGGGCGAAGCTGACAGAATTGGCAGTGAAAAGCAAGATGGGCGTATGGAATATATTTTTTGCACTTAACAATTATTGCAAATTTGTCACCGAGTGGCTAAAATTGCAAAAGTGTAACTTATGACCCTCCGATCAGCGGGGGAGGAGATGGATTTTTTTCATATAACGACATTTTTTTTGAAAGGTCGATTTGCGCTTGACACCGATTCGGGGGTGCGGATATCCCTTTCGCCATGAAGTCCCAGACCTCCGTCCGTTCCAACACCTTTTTCGCCGGTTCCAACTTTTGGTACTGGTATTGGTATTATGGAACGGCCTGTGGCCAGGGATACGGCGCGAACTAAGCTCACAAACCAAGAACGACGCCACCCAGGGGCCGCAGGCAGAAAGCCGGCGGCCCCTTTTTTTTCCCGGAAGGAGGCGTCGGCGGAAGCGGGCCGGGGGGCAGGAGGTCAGTCATGGACAGCGGCAGCATCCAGATCGGCAAGAGCATCCGCCTCGAACGCATCTTCAACCGCCAGACCGGGCGCACGATCATCGTCCCCATGGACCACGGCGTGACCGTGGGGCCCATCGACGGGCTGGTGGACATGCGCGAGACCGTGAACCACGTCGCGGCGGGCGGGGCCAACGCGGTGCTCATGCAGAAGGGCCTCATCCGCTGCGGCCACCGAGGCGGCGGCAAGGACATCGGACTCATCTGCCACCTCTCCGCCTCCACCTCGCTCTCCCCCTTTCCCAACGCCAAATGCCTCGTCGGCACCGTCGAGGACGCCATCTGCCTCGGCGCGGACGCCATCTCGCTGCACATCAACCTGGGCGACGAGTCCGAGCGCGACATGCTGCGCGACCTCGGCTACGTGACCACCCAGGCCTCGCGCTACGGCATCCCGGTCCTGGCCATGATGTACGGCCGCGGCCCCAAGATCGAGAACTCCTTCGACCCCGCCGTGGTGGCCCACTGCGCCCGCGCGGGCGTGGAGCTCGGCGCGGACGTGGTCAAGGTGCCCTACACCGGCGACATCGAGTCCTTCGCCCGCGTGGTCGAGTCCTGCTGCGTGCCCGTGGTCATCGCGGGCGGCGAGAAGATGGAATCCACGCGCGAGCTGGTGCAGATGGTCCACGACTCCGTGCTCGCGGGCGGCCGGGGCCTGTCCATCGGCCGAAACATCTTCCAGGCGGACGACCCGCTGCGTCTGGTGCGCGCCCTGCGCGGCCTGGTGCACGAGGAATGGGAAGTCGCGCAGGCCATGGAATACATGGCCACCGGCGAGGAGGCCTAAAATGCGTCATGTGCTTTTCCTGGCCGTGCCCTTTGAAAAGGACGACGTCACCCGGGCGCTCGAGAGCGGCGTGGACGCCGTGGTCTGCGAGCCGGACAAGGCCGACGCCGTGCGCGCTCTGGGCCGCGTCGAGGTCCTCGCCCCGGACGACTTCGTGCGCGTGAGGATCGAATCCAAGGCAGACGAGGAGCGCGCGGCCGAGGCCCTGGCCGCTGGCCGCTCCGTCCTGCTCATGGCCCCCTGGGAGATCATCCCGGTGGAGAACCTGCTGGCGGGCAGGAGGGGCGAGGGCGCGCTGCTCGGCGCCGAGGCGCGCTCCCTCTCCGAGGCGCGGCTTGCCGCGGGCGTGCTCGAGCGCGGCGTGGACTTCATCGCGGCCTCGCCCGACGCGGCCATGGAGCTGCCGCGCATCGTCTCCGAGCTGCGCCTCTCGCGCGGCCGCGAGGAGCTGGTGCCCGGCCGCATCGTCTCCATCCGCCCCGTGGGGCTCGGCCACCGCGTCTGCGTGGACACGCTGAGCATTCTTTCGCGCGGCCAGGGCATGCTCACGGGCAACTCCTCGGCCTTCACCTTCCTGGTGCACGCCGAGACCGAGGCCAACCCCTACGTGGCCTCGCGCCCCTTCCGCGTGAACGCGGGCGCGGTGCACGCCTATGCCTTCATGGCCGACGGCCGCACCCGCTACCTCGAGGAGCTGCGCGCGGGCGACGAGGTGCTGATCGCCGGATCGGACGGCATGACGACCACGGCCGTGGTCGGCCGCTCCAAGGTCGAGGTGCGGCCCATGCTGGCCATCGAGGCCGAGGTGGGCGGCAGGCGCGGCGGCGTCTTCTTGCAGAACGCGGAGACCATCCGGCTGGTCAGGCCCACGGGCGAGCCCGTGAGCGTGGTGGCCCTGTCCGAGGGAGATGAGGTATTGGTGCGCCTGGACAAGGCCGGACGCCATTTCGGCATGGCCGTGGACGAGGAGATAACGGAAGCATGAGCGAGAAACGCATCGCGGACGACAAGGTGCTCTCCGCCGTCAGGCGGGAGATCGACGCCATCGACGAGGAAGTCCTGGAACTCCTGAACCGCCGCGCCCGCGTCTCGCGGCGCGTGGGCCGGATCAAGGCGGGCGGCTCGGGGCAGGTCTTCAAGCCCGGCCGCGAGGAGCGGCTGCTGTCCAAGCTCTGCGGCCTGAACCAGGGGCCGCTGCCCGACGAGCACCTGAAGGCCATCTATAGAGAGATCATCTCCTCGTCGCGCAGCCTGCAGCGTACCCTCTCCGTGGTCTATCTCGGACCCGAGGGCACCTTCTCGCACTTCGCGGGGCTGCGCTACCTCGGGGCCTCGGCCGAGTACACGCCGCGCCCGCACATCCCGGGCGTGTTCGAGAGCGTGGCCTCGGGCGAGGCGGACCTCGGCGTGGTGCCCATCGAGAACTCGCTGCAGGGCGCCGTGGGCCAGAGCCTCGATTCGCTGATGCACTACGACGTGGCCGTGCAGGCCGAGCTCTTCGCGCGCATCTCCCACTGCCTCATGGCCAAGGGCGGCGAGCTCTCGGAGATCCGCCACGTCTACTCGCACCCCCAGCCGCTGGAGCAGTGCGGCGGCTGGCTGCGCGCCAACCTGCCGGGCGCGGAGCTGCACCCGGTGGAGAGCACCTCGGCCGCGGCCCGGCGCGTGGCCGCCGGGCGCGGCGCGGGGAGCGCGGCCATCGGCCACGCCCGCCTCGCGGCCATGACCGGCCTCTCCATCCTGGCCGCGCCCATCGAGGACTACCCGGACAACTGGACCCGCTTCTTCGTCATCTCCAAGACGCCCAACAAGGCCGGGGACAACAACAAGAAGAGCTCCATCCTCTTCACCACCCTGGACAAGCCCGGCGCCCTGGCCCTGGTGCTGGACCTCCTGGCCACCCACGGGGTCAACATCACCAAGCTCGAGTCGCGTCCGGTGAAGGGCGAGAAGTGGCGCTACGCCTTCTTCGCGGACCTCGAGTGCGACCTCGGCCTGCCCGAGCTGGCCGCGGTGCGCGAAGGCCTCACGGAGGCCTGCGCCAGCCTCAAGGTGCTCGGCGCCTACCCCGTGGGCCCGCAGATCGACAACAGCCCGGTCATGAACACCCGGGCCGGAGGAGAGGACGCATGAACGCCCCCTTCGTCACCGTGACGGCCCCGCCGTCCAAGTCCCTGTCCCACCGCGCGCTCATCGCCGCGGGCCTGGCCAACGGCGTGAGCGTGGTGAGAAACGTGCTGCGCTCCGTGGACCTGGCCATCACCCGCGGCTGCCTGGAGGCGGGCGGTGTGGAGATCACCGAGCTCGACGGCGGCGGGCTGCGCGTGACAGGCAGGCCCGGAGGCCTCACGGGCGGGGAGCTGCGCGACGGCGCCGCGCCCGTCCTGCTCGAGGTCCACGAGTCCGGCACCACCTGCCGCCTGATCACGGCCGTGGCCGCGGCCGGGCACGGCGTCTTCGAGGTGCGCGGCGCCCCGCGCATGCACGAGCGGCCCATCGGCTCGCTGGCCCAGGCGCTGCACAGTCTCGGCGCCGAGGTGCAGTGGCTGGAGAAGGAGGGCTACCCGCCCCTGCGCGTGCTCACGGCCGGGCTTACGGGCGGCCTCGCCTCGGTCTCGCTCGAGGAGTCGAGCCAGTACCTCTCCGGCCTGCTCCTGGCCGCGCCGCTTGCGCACAAGCCCACGGTGCTCGAGATCGGCGGTTCCAAGGTCGTCTCCTGGCCCTACGTCTCCCTGACCCTGCAGGTCATGGAGGACTTCGGCGTCCAGTTCCACGTCATGAAGCTGGCCGAGAAGGGCGTGCGCGGCCGCGAGCCCAAGTTCCTGCCCGTGCCCTGGCGCGAGATCGAGGAGGCGAGGCCCGGCGAGCTGCGCCTGGCCGTGCAGCCCGCCTCCTACTGGCCGCGCGAGTACTCGGTGGAGGGCGACTGGTCCAGCGCCTCCTACTTCCTGGCCGCGGGCGCCATAGGCCCGGCCGTGGCCGTGGCGGGGCTCAGGCCCGACTCGGCCCAGGGCGACCGCGCCATGTGCGACATCCTCGCGGCCATGGGCGCGCCCGTGTCCGTGGAGGACGGGCTCATCGTCTCCCGGCCGCCCGCGCAGGGAACACTGCACGGCGCAGAGCTCGACATGGGCCGCTGCCCGGACCTGGTGCCCACGGTGGCCGCGCTCGCGGCCTTCGCGCAGGGCGAGACCGTGATCCGCAACGTGGCCCACCTGCGCATCAAGGAATCCGACCGCCTCGCTGCCGCGGCCGCGAACCTCGAGCGCGCCGGGGCCTCGGCCGAGCTGCTCGAGGACGGCATCCGCATCATTCCCCCGAAGGAGGGACGCGCGGGCTTCGCCTCGGGCGCGGTGGACTTCGGCTCCTACGGCGACCACCGCATGGCCATGAGCGCGAGCATCTACGGGCTCGCGGGCATCGACGTGCGCCTGGACGACACTTCCTGCGTCTCCAAGTCCTTCCCGGACTTCTTTACGCGCTGGGCGCCGGTGCTCGCGGCGGCAGGGAGCAGGAGGGCAGGGGCATGAGCGACGGGACCGACGGTTTTCGCTGCGGGCGCGACGCCGACGTCGCCAAGGACGCGCGCGAGATAAACACCATCGCCGTGGTCGGGGCCAGGGGCGAGATGGGGCGCATGCTCTGCGAGCGCGCCCGGGCCGCGGGCATGGCCGTGCGCGAGCTGGACAAGCCCCTGACCGCGGAAGGGGCCGGGTCGGCCCTTCCGGGCGCGGACCTCGTGCTCGTCTGCGTGCCCATCGACGCCGTGGGCCAGGCGCTCGGCATCGTCGCCCCGCTGCTCGACGGCGAGCAGATCCTGGCCGACGTCTGCTCGGTCAAGGTCACGCCGCTGCGCCAGATGCTGAACGCCTACGCCGGGCCCGTGGTCGGCACCCATCCCCTGTTCGGCGGCGTGCTGCCCGAGCCCGAGGACCGGCGCGTCTCGGTCTGCCCCGGCCGCGACGACGCGGCGCGCGAGAGCGTGTGCACCTTCCTAAGGCGCCTGGGCTTCATCCCCTTCGACGTCTCCGCCCGCGAGCACGACAACATCCAGTCCTTCGTGCAGGGGCTCAATTTCGTGACCACGGTGGCCTACCTGGCCACCGTGGCCGCCCAGGAGGGCGTGCTGCGCTTCGTCACCCCGAGCTTCCGCCGCCGCCTGGAAGCGGCGCGCAAGATGTGCCTGCGCGACTCCTCCATGTTCGAGGCAATGTTCGAATCAAACCCGGCCAGCCAGGAGGCTGTCCGAATCTTCCGCTCCCACTTGAACGTGGCTGCGGGCGGCGACGTCGACCTCCTGGTTGAGCGCGCCCGCTGGTGGTGGAGCGACGAAGCCCGCGACCGCGAACAACACGCCAAAGGAGCGGACCATGCGACAGATCAGGCTTAAGCAGCGGGCGAGGTTCCTGCCCGCGGACATCCAGACGCCCATCAGCCTCTATCTGGGGCTCGTGGGCGACGGCCCGGGCATCCTGCTCGAGAGCGCCGAGGTGGACGGCAGGCTCGGCCGCTACTCCCTCATCGCCTGGGACTTCCGCCTGACGCTCTCCTGCCGCGACGGGGGCATGGAGATCCTGGCGGGCGATCCGCGCGTGGCGGGCATCAACAAGCTGCACGGCGAGCCCTTCCTGGACGGCGTGCGCCAGACCATGCAGAACCTGGTCATCGAGCCGCCCGACGAGGCCCCGGACCTGCCGCCCATCACGCGCTCGCTGCTCGGCTACTTCGGCTACGGCATGGCCGGGCTCTTCGAGCCCAAGCTGGCCAGGGTCGTGCCGCCCGAGGAGGCCGAGGCCGTGCTGGTGCTGCCCGCGAGCGTGGTGCTCTACGACCACCTGCACCACCGCTGCTGCTACCTGACCTGGGACGGCGACCCGAGCGGCGACTCCCGGGGGCTCGGCGAGTCCGGCGGCCCGGCCTTCGACACCGCCCGCGTGACGCGGCCCGCCAGGGCGCCCAAGGTCGGCGAGATCCGCGCCGTTCCCGGCCGCGAAGGCTTCATGGAGGGCGTGAACAGGGCCAAGGAGATGATCCGCCAGGGCGAGTGCATCCAGGTGGTGCCCTCCAACCGCTTCGAGGCGGACTTCGAGGGCGACCCCTTCACCCTGTACCGCCGCCTGCGCCAGCTGAACCCCTCGCCCTACATGTTCTACATGAAGCTGCCCGAGGTCTCCCTGGTCGGCTCCTCGCCCGAGCTCCTGGTCAAGTGCCAGGGCGGCAGGCTCGAGACCCGGCCCATCGCGGGAACCCGGCCGCGCGGCGAGACCCCGGCCGAGGACGAGTCCCTGGCCGCCGAGCTGCTGGCCGATCCCAAGGAGCGGGCCGAGCACGTCATGCTCGTGGACCTGGGCCGCAACGACCTGGGCCGCGTGGCCGCGCCCGGCACGGTGCGCGTGGAGAAGTTCATGAACGTGGAGCGCTTCTCCCACGTCATGCACCTGACCTCCTACGTGGAGGCCGAGGCGCGCGACGACGTGGACGCGCTGGACGTGCTGGCCGCGACGTTCCCGGCGGGCACGCTCTCCGGCGCGCCCAAGGTGCGCGCCATGGAGATCATCGCCGAGCTCGAGGGCCTGCCGCGCGGGCCTTACGGCGGCGCCGTGGGCTGGCTCGGCCTGGACAAGGGCCGCGTGGACCTGGACACGGGCATCCTCATCCGCACCATGTGGGTGCGCGGGGGCAAGGTCTCGTGGCAGTCCGGCGGCGGCATCGTCTACGACTCCGTGCCCGAGACGGAGTGGGCCGAGGTGACGAACAAGTCCGGGGCCGTGCGCAAGGTGCTCGAAGGAGGAGGGAAGGGCGATGTTTTTGCTGATTGACAACTTCGATTCGTTCACCTTCAACCTGGTCCAGGCCTTCCAGATGCTGGGCAAGGACCCGAAGGTGGTGCGCAACGACCGCCCCGAGCTCCTGGACATGGCCACGGCGGCCGACCTGGAGATGGTCTGCATCTCCCCCGGCCCCTCGAACCCGGAGAACGCGGGCCTGTGCCTGCAGTTCCTGGAGCGGCTGCCGAAGACCGTGCCGGTCTTCGGCGTCTGCCTGGGGCACCAGATCCTCGGTCACTTCGCGGGCGCGCCCGTGTTCGTGGCCGAGCGCATCATGCACGGCAAGACCTCCCTCGTGACCCACGACGGCAAGGGCGTCTTCACCGGGCTGCCCGACCCCTTCGAGGTCTGCCGCTACCACTCGCTCCTCGTCCCGGCCGAGAAGTCCGACCTGCTCGAGGTCACGGCCCGCACCGTGGATGCGGGCGAGGTCATGGGGCTGCGCTACAAGGACCGCCCCTGGGAGGGCGTGCAGTTCCACCCCGAGTCCATCCTGACGCCGGAGGGCATGAAGCTCCTGGCCAACTTCCCCGACAAATTGGGGCCCGACAACCTGCTGCACCGGGAGGGAGCCGCCAATGGCTGAGATTCGTGAAATACTCGAAACCCTGGCCAAGAGGCGCGACCTCACGGCCGAGCAGGCGGGCGGCGCCTTCGCGGGGCTGCTCGCGGGCGAGATGAGCCCGGCCCAGGCCGGAGCCTTCCTGATGGGGCTGCGCGCCAAGGGCGCGACCGCGGAGGAGCTTTCCGCCGGGGTCGAGGCCTGCCTGGGCGAGGCGCGCCTGGTGCCGAACCTCTCGGGCCCCCGCATCGACACCTGCGGCACGGGCGGCGACTGCCGCAACTCCTTCAACTGCTCCACGGCCGTGGCGCTCACGCTCGCGGCCATGGGGCACAAGGTGGTCAAGCACGGCAACCGCTCGGTCTCCTCGTCCTGCGGCAGCGCGGACATCCTGGAGGCCATGGGCATACGCCTGGACCTGCCGCCCGAGGAGGTCGCGGCCGAGCTCGAACGCACGGGCTTCGTCTTCCTCTTCGCCCCGGCCTACCATCCGGCCTTCAAGCACGTCGTGCCCATCCGCCGCGAGCTCGCCATCCCCACCGTGTTCAACGTCATGGGGCCGCTGCTCAACCCCGCCCGGCCCACGCACCAGCTCCTGGGCGTGGCCGACCAGACGCTCATGCCGCTCATGGCCGAGGTCCTGGCCCGCTCGGGCGTCACGCGCGCCGCCGTGGTCCACGGCGCCGAGGGCTTCGACGAGGTCACGCCCTTCGGCCCCTCGCGCGTGCTCTGGGTCGAGAACGGCACCGTGCGCGAGGACTGCATCGACCCCGCCAAGCTGGGCCTGGGCGGCGGCAGGCCGTCCGACGTCAGCGTGGCCGGGCCGGACGAGGCGCTTTGCGCCATGCGCGACCTGCTCTCGGGCCAGGGCCACATCATCATGCAGCACATGCTCATGCTGAACCTGGCCGTGGCGCTCTACGTGCTGGGCGACGCCCCGGACCTGGAGACCGCGGCCATGCAGGCCCGCGCCGCCGTGTTCGAGGGCGCGGCCGGACGCCGCTTCGAGGTGGCGTGATGACCGGATCGCCACGGCCCGCGGGCATTCTGGAAAAATTCCGCGCCGCCAAGGCGCCTGAGATCGCCATGTTGCGCGAGCGCGAGAAGCGGGGTGCGCTGCCCTCCTTCTTCCTCGGCGGCCGCCCGGCCTTCGCCGCCGCGCTCGCCGCCGCGGCCCCCCTGGCCGTGATCGCGGAATACAAGCGCGCCTCGCCCAGCCAGGGCGACATCAACCTCGGCGCCACGCCGCTTCACACCTGCCAGGCCTATGCCGACGCGGGCGCGGCCGCGCTCTCCATCCTCACCGAGCGGGTGCACTTCAAGGGCGACCCGGACTTCCTCACCGCCTGCCGCCCCGTGGGCCTGCCCATGCTGCGCAAGGACTTCATCCTGGACGAGGTGCAGATCCGCGAGACCGCGGCCACCCCGGCCTCGGCCTTCCTGCTCATCGCGCGCATGCTCCCGGACGCCGGAACGCTCGCGCGCTTCCTGGTGCTCGGCGCGGCGGCCGGGCTCGAGGCCGTGGTCGAGATCTTCGACGAAGCCGACCTGGCCATGGCCCGCGAGGCGGGCAGCCGCATCATCCAGGTCAACAACCGCGACCTCGACACCCTGGCCGTGGACCTCGGCAACGCCGAGAACCTGATGGCCGCCGCGGGCGGCAAGCAGGGGGACGAGGTCTGGATCGCGGCCAGCGGCGTGAAGGGCCCGGAGGATGCCGCGCGGATGGCCCGGGCGGGCTACGACGCCGTGCTCGTGGGCACGAGCCTCATGTCCTCGGCCGATCCCGCGGCCGCCGTGCGCGCCCTTATCGAGGCGGCGCGGGAGGCCGTGGCATGAGCCCGACCGTCCTGCCATGCGGCCGCTCCCTGATCGTCAAGATCTGCGGCCTGACCCGCCCGCGCGAGGCCGTGCTCGCGGCGCGCCTGGGCGCGGACTGGCTCGGCTTCATCTTCCATCCCGGCAGCCCGCGCTACGTGGCCCTGGCCGTTCCGGCCTCCCTGGAGGGGCTGCCCGCAAGGAAGGTCGGCGTCTTCGTGCATCAGGAGGCGGGCGAGGTGCGCGCCGCCATGGACGCGGCAGGGCTCTCCATGGCCCAGTTGCACGGCGGGCAGGACCCGGAGTTCTGCCGCCGGGTGGGGGCTGAGCGCGTCATCCGCGTCTTCTGGCCCGAGCGGCACCCCACGCGCGAATCGCTCATGGAGGAGATGCACGCCTTCCGCGACGCGGCGGCCTACTTCCTCCTCGACGCCGGGACCTCCGGTGGCGGCCACGGCCGCGCGCTCGACCCGGCCTTCCTCGAAGGGCTCGAGAGCCCCGTGCCCCTCATCCTGGCGGGCGGCCTCTCCCCGGAGAACGCCGCGCGCGCCGCGGCGCTGCCCGGCATCGCGGGGCTCGACGTGAACTCCGGCGTGGAATCCGCGCCCGGGGTCAAGGACATCGCCAAACTGGAAGCGCTCTTCCATCTTCTCAAACAGGAGCAACCCTCATGACCCCGAAGAAAGACACGACCCCGACCGACTCCGGCTACTACGGCGAATTCGGGGGCCGCTTCGTGCCCGAGCTGCTCATGCCGCCCGTGCTGGAGCTCACCCGCGCCGCGCAGGAGATCGTCGCCTCCAAGGAATTCCAGGACGAGTTCACGGCCATCCTGCGCGACTACGTGGGCAGGCCGAGCGCCCTCTACCACTGCCCCAACATCTCCCGCGAGCTGGGCCTCGAGTTCTGGCTCAAGCGCGAGGACCTGAACCACACCGGCGCGCACAAGATCAACAACACCATCGGCCAGGCCCTGCTGACCAAGAAGATGGGCAAGCCGCGCATCATCGCCGAGACCGGCGCGGGCCAGCACGGCGTGGCCACGGCCACGGCCGCGGCCATGCTCGGCCTGGAGTGCGTGGTCTACATGGGCGAGATCGACGTGGAGCGCCAGGCGCACAACGTGCGCCGCATGGAGCTTCTCGGCGCCACGGTCGTCCCGGCCAAAAACGGCACCAAGACCCTGAAGGACGCCGTGAACCTCGCGCTCAAGGACTGGATCGCCAACCAGCGCACCACCCACTACTGCATCGGCTCGGTCATCGGGCCGCACCCCTTCCCCGAGCTCGTGCGCGACTTCCAGGCCGTCATCGGCCTGGAGGCCAAGGAGCAGTTCGCCGCCCGCACCATGGGCCGCCTGCCCGACGCCGTGGTCGCCTGCGTGGGCGGCGGCTCCAACGCCATGGGCATGTTCCACGCCTTCGTGCCCGAGACCTCGGTGCGCCTCATCGGCGTGGAGGCCGCGGGCACCGGCGAGCCCGGCTGCTACCACTCCTCCTCGCTCTCCCAGGGCACGCCCGGCGTGTTCCAGGGCACCCTGACCAAGCTCCTGCAGACCGAGCAAGGGCAGATCGAGCCCTCGCACTCCGTGGCCCCGGGCCTGGACTACCCCGGCGTGGGCCCCGAGCACGCCTGGCTGCAGGCCACCGGCCGCGCCGAGTACTACTGCCTGAAGGACGACCGCGCGCTCAACGCCTTCTTCGTCCTGTGCCGCAAGGAGGGCATCATCCCGGCGCTGGAATCCTCCCACGCCGTGGGCTGGGTGCTGGACAACGCGGACAGGCTGCCCAAGGGCGGCAACGTCATCGTCTGCCTCTCCGGACGCGGCGACAAGGACATGGGCATCGTCGAGGAGGTCCTGGCCAAGGACCCCTCCGCGTATTCCGACATCTATTCGGCCAAGTACGCCGTGAAAGGCCCCAAGGAGGGGAAATAGCATGGGCTCGCTTCTCACCACGCGCATCGAGGAGGCCAAGGCCAAGGGCCGCAAGGCCGTCATCCCCTACCTGCCCTTCTGCCACCCGGACTGCGAGCGCTTCTGGACCGAGATCGAGGGCATGGACGCGGCCGGGGCCGACGTCATCGAGGTCGGCGTGCCCTTCTCCGATCCCGTGGCCGACGGCCCGGTCATCGAGGAGGCCGTGAACGAATGCCTCGAGCGCGGCGCCTGCCTCAAGGGCATCCTGGACGGCCTGGCCGAGCGCAAGGGGAAGCTGCACGCCGCCATCGTGCTCATGGGCTACGTCAACCCCTTCATGCAGTACGGCTGGGAGAAGTTCGCGGCCGATGCCGCCGCCGCCGGGGTCTCGGGCCTCATCGTCCCGGACCTGCCCTACGAGGAGGCCGGGGAGATAAAGGCCCTCCTGCGCGCGCAGGGGCTGGACCTCGTGCCCCTGGTCGGGCTAAACACATCCGCCGACCGCCTCGCGCTCTACGCCGAGGACGCCTCGGGCTTCGCCTACTTCGTCTCCGTGCTCGGCACCACCGGCGCGCGCGACAGCCTGCCCGAGGAGGTCTTCGAGAAGCTCACGCTCGCGCGCAAGGCCTTCACCGTGCCGCTCGCGCTCGGCTTCGGCATCAAGACCCCGGAGCAGGCCGCGCGCTTCGGCGACCTGGCCGACGCCGTGGTCATCGGCAGCGCCATCGTCAGCCACACGAAGGCGGGCGGCAGCGCGGCACAGTTCCTCGCGCCCTTCCTCAAGTAAGGGCGCGGGGCAGAGCCTCAAACAGGGAGTCAGCATGGGCCATCGCTTCATCCCGCACCTCTCGGCCGACGAGCTGGCCGCGCGCCAGCTCGAAGGCCTCAAGTGGACCGTGAACCACGCCTTCGAGAACTCGCCCGCCTACACCCGCAAGCTCCGCGACATGGGGCTGCGCCCGGGCGACGTGAAGAGCCTCGACGACCTCTCGCGCCTGCCCTTCACCAGCGTCGAGGACCTGCGCGAGGGCTACCCCCTGCCGCTCCTCGCCGTGCCCGAGGAACAGGTCGTGCGCATCCACGGCTCGTCCGGCACCACGGGCAAGCGCAAGGTCATGGCCTACACCCAGAAGGACGTGGACACCTGGAAGCACATGATGGCCCGCTGCTTCGAGATCGCGGGCTGCACGCCGCTCGACCGCGCCCAGATCTGCGTGGGCTACGGCCTTTGGACCGCGGGCGCGGGCTTTCAGCTCGGCTGCGAGCACTTCGGCGCCATGGCCCTGCCCGTGGGCCCGGGAATGCTGGACATCCAGGTCCAGATCCTCACCGACCTCGGCGCCACCGTGCTCTGCTCCACGGCCTCCATGGCCCTGCTCATGGCCGAGGAGGTCGAGAAGCGCGGCCTGCAGGACCGCCTGAAACTGAAGCGCGGCATCTTCGGGGCCGAGCCCCACACCCCCAAGATGCGCGAACGCTTCGAGGCCCTGCTCGGCCTCGAGGACTCCTTCGACATCGTGGGCATGACCGAGCTCTACGGACCCGGCACCGGCCTGGAATGCCCGGCCCACGACGGCGTGCACTACTGGGCCGACCTCTACATCCTGGAGATCCTCGACCCCGAGACCCTGCGCCCCGTGGCCCCGGGCGAGATCGGCGAGATGGTCGTGACCAGCCTGTGCAAGGAGGCCTCGCCGCTCATCCGCTACCGCACCCGCGACCTCACCCGCCTCGTGGAGGGCGAGTGCTCCTGCGGCTGCTCCATGCCGCGCCACGACAAGATCCTCGGCCGCAGCGACGACATGATCATCGTGCGCGGCGTGAACGTCTACCCCGGCCAGGTGGCCGAGGTCCTGGGCCGCTTCCCCGAGCTGTCCAGCGAATACCAGATCGTGCTCACCCGCGTGGAGGGCAAGGACTACATGGCCGTCAACGTGGAACGCGGCGCAAAGGACCTCTCCGGCAACGACCCCGCCCTGGCCGCCGCCGTGTCCCAGGCCCTGCACAAGGCGCTCCTCGTCTCCGCCAAGGTCGGCGTCCTCGACCCCGGCGAACTCCCCCGCACCTTCGCCAAGACCCGGCGCGTCCTCGACGAACGCCAATAGGCCGCCCGGGGCGCTGAAAAAGCGCCATCTGCCGCGTTGCCGCGAAAAGCTCAAGCCCTCGCGTATGTCACAATACGCGTCGGACTTGAGCTTTTCTTGCGCCTTGCATCTGACGCTTTTTGAGCGCCCCGGGAAATGCGGTGCGCCCTCCGCATCATCTTGAATTTTTCTGCTCGCGTCGCAGGGGGCGGACCGATCTGCCGGTGCGGCCATGTCCGGAATCTTCGCGCGGTCTTTCTGTGAATGGACACGCCCAGGCGACCTGTGCCCGGCCGTCAGTCGTGTCGTATGCGAAGGGGGTCGAGGCAGAGCCTCGCGCAGGAGAGTCCAGAGAGGGGCGCGCAGCCCCTCGCTGGCCGCCGGAGGCATCTTCGTCAGTCGCTCACGCAGTCGTTGCCCTTGAGGCTCCATTTCTCGACTTTGCCTGTGGCCTTGTCGACCACGAAGGTGGTGCGGCATTCGAGGAAGATGGTCTGGGTGGGGGTGCCGCCGTAGGAGGTCATGTAGGAGGTGTCCCCGGCGTGGCGGGTCTCGTAGGTCGCGGGGGAGCCGGGGAAGATGGCCGTGCGTTCCTTCTTGTAGGTCAGGAACTTCTGGGCGGCGGTCTCGTACACGGCGTCCGGCGCGCCCCAGGCCGTGACCAGGGCCGCCTCGTTCATGCCCACCCATTTGTCGAGCTGTTCCTCGTACTTCGCCCGCGTGGCGCAGCCCGCGAGCAGCAGCACGAGCGCGAGAATCGTCACAGACCCCATGAGATGCCGCATGCCGGTCCTCCTCGATTACTGGAATCTACTGGAGGGGCGAGCGGCCTGCAAGAGGGAAGCGGCCTCCCGGCGCATCTCTTCCCAGCGGCCAGCCACGCCCAGGCTTCGTTCATCCATCGTCCGGCGTGCCGCGTGCGAAACGGGTCGAGGCCGCGCCTCGCGCAGGGGGTGTCCAGAGGGGGGCGCGCAGCCCTCCCTCTGGCCGCCGGAGGCAGGCCGCGCCTACCGTGCCCGCGCGGTGAAGAAGAAGCGGGGGAAGTGGAAGATGACCTTACCGTCCGCCTGCAGCGGGTATTCCTGGGCCACGCGGGCGTGGACGTCCTGCTCGAACTCCCTGGCGCGGGCCTCGTCGAGGGCGGCGAGGTAGGGGCGCAGGCCGGTGCCGCGGTACCATTGCAGGATCGCGGCGTGCGAGTCGAGCACGTGGTGGTAGGTGGTGTCCCACAGGCTCAGCTCGTCGCTCATGGCGGCGAGGATGTCGTAGTAGTCGCCGGTGGGCAGGGTGTGGAAGAGGCGCAGGCCGGAGAGTTCCGGGCCCCATTTGGGGCCGGTGGTCAGCTCGCGGATTATGCGGTGGATGGGCGCGCGCTCCGTGAGGGGGATCTGCACGGCGAGCACGCCGCCGGGCGCGAGGCGCGCCATCAGGGAGCGGAGCAGGGCGGGGTGGTCCGGCACCCACTGGATGCAGGCGTTGGAGAAGACCACGTCGAAGTCCGCGCCGAGGCTCGCCAGGTCGCGGCTCGCGTCGCACAGGCGGAAGGCGAGTTCCGGGTGCGCGGCCGTGGCCGAGGCGATCATCTCGGCCGAGCTGTCCACGCCGAGGATGGAGGCGCCCGGAAAAGCCCGCGCCAGGACCTCGGTGCTGTTGCCCGGCCCGCAGCCCACGTCGAGGACCTTTTTCGGCCCGGGATGCTCGATGCGCCGCGTCAGGTCGATGGACGGCCGGGTGCGCTCGTTCTTGAACTTCAGGTACTGTCCGGAATCCCACGTCGCCATGCGGCCGCTCCTTGCGCGGCGTGCCGCCGCGTCGGATGTCCCTTTCTCTGGGACTTTTCGCTCAGGCTATCCCCTGCGCCGCGCAGCCGCAATCTCCTTTCCCGCGCTGAGCGCGTATTCTTACTTTATCATTAATCACGGTTAAGAAATCGTCCGGCGAGAGCCTGGGCTGCCGGTGCGCGGCCGCGGCGATGGTTACGGCCCGGTGGAATGTCACGCGATCTATCCGCTTCGGCAACAGTCCCGTCACAATCGAGACCGGCTTCGGGCTTATGGTCTTTCCGCCTGAATCCTGACGATGCCGAAAGGGGCATCCGCATTTTTCGCAAACGTCCAAGGAGGACTTCGACATGCGCATCGACAAAATCTGGCGGGCGGCCCTGGGCTGCCTCATGGGACTGGCCCTGCTCGGCGGAACGGCCATGGCCGGGGAGATCACCGGCGCGGGCGCCACCTTCCCGTACCCCGTCTACGCCAAGTGGGCCCAGGCTTATGAGCAGAGCTCCGGCGTCAAGCTCAACTACCAGTCCATCGGCTCCGGCGGCGGCATCAAGCAGATCGAGGCCAAGACCGTGGGCTTCGGCGCCTCGGACAAGCCGCTGGAGGCCGCCGAGCTGGACAAGCAGGGCCTGGTGCAGTGGCCGCAGATCATGGGCGGCGTGGTGCCCGTGGTCAACATCAAGGGCGTCAAGCCGGGCGAGATCCGCCTGAGCGGCAAGGTCCTGGCCGACATCTACCTGGGCAAGATCACCATGTGGAACGACGCCGCCATCGCCAAGCTGAACAAGGGCGTCAAGCTGCCCGCCCAGGCCATCGCCGTGGTGCACCGCTCCGACGGCTCCGGCACCACCTTCAACTTCACCAACTACCTCATCAAGGTCAGCCCGGAGTGGAAGGACAAGGTCGGCTGCGACACCTCCGTGGAGTGGCCCGTGGGCATCGGCGGCAAGGGCAACGAGGGCGTGGCCAACTTCACCGCCCGCACGAACGGCTCCATCGGCTACGTCGAGTACGCCTACGCCCTGCAGAACAAGCTCGCCTACTGCATGATGCAGAACCAGGCCGGAAACTTCGTGAAGCCGAACAGCGCGTCCTTCCAGGCGGCCGCGGCCAACGCCGACTGGCTGCACACCCCGGGCATGCACGTGGTGCTGACCGACCAGCCCGGCAAGGACAGCTGGCCCATCACCGCCGCCAGCTTCATCCTCATGCACAAGTCCCAGGAGAACCCGGAGCAGGCCAGGGAGATCCTGAAGTTCTTCGCCTGGTCCTTCAAGAACGGCGGCAAGATGGCCGACTCCCTGGACTACGTCTCCATCCCCAAGAACGTGGTCGAGACCATCGAGACCATGTGGTCCAAGGACATCAAGTCCGCTTCCGGCGAAGCCGTCTGGAAGTAGGGTAGTCCCGACCCCATGGATTACGATCGGATGGAGGACCTGGACCGGACAACCGGACGAACGCAGGCCGAAGTCGCCGGGGCGGTGGTCGCCACCGCCCCGGCTCCGGCGGGCTGGAGCGGACTGGAGCCCAAGGGCGCCTCTTTCGAGTCCGCCTTCGTCTGGCTGACCCGCTCGGCCGCGATCCTGGTCATGCTCGTGCTGGCCGGGATCTGCGCCGTGCTGCTCATGGACAGCTTGCCCGCCCTGCGCACGTTCGGCCTGTCCTTCCTCGTCAGCTCGTCGTGGAACCCGGTCACCGTGCGCTTCGGCGCCCTGGCCCCGATCTACGGCACCATCGTCACCTCACTCATCGCCATGCTCATCGGCGTGCCCCTGGCGCTCGGCTCCGCGCTCTTCCTCACGGAGCTCTGCCCCCACCGCCTGCGCGGGATACTGGGCACGGCCATCGACCTGCTGGCCGCCGTTCCGAGCATCATCTACGGCATGTGGGGCCTGTTCGTGCTCGCCCCGTTCATGGCCACCTACGTGCAGCCCTTCGTCATCGAGTACATCGGGCCCATCCCGTTCATCGGCGCCCTGTTCCAGGGCGCGCCTTACGGCATCGGCATCTTCACGGCCGGGCTCATCCTCGGCCTCATGATCCTGCCCTTCATCGCCTCGGTCAGCCGCCAGGTCTTCGCCACCATGCCCCCGGTCCTGCGCGAAGCGGCCTACGGCGTGGGCGCCACCAACTGGGAGTTCAGCCTGCGCGTGCTGATCCCCTACGCCCGCTCCGGCCTCTTCGGCGCGATCATGCTCGGCCTCGGCCGGGCGCTGGGCGAGACCATGGCCGTGACCTTCGTGGTGGGCAACGCGCACCGCATCGCGCTCTCGCTCTTCAAGCCGGGCACCACCATCTCGGCCACCCTGGCCAACGAGTTCACCGAGGCCGTGGGCGACGTCTATCTCTCGTCGCTCCTGGCGCTCGGCCTCATCCTCTTCCTGCTGACCTTCGTGGTCCTCTTCGTGGCCCGCTCCATGCTCCGCCGCATAGGCAGCAAGGTATCCGCATGAAACCGGACATGACCCTCATCGCGCGCCGCAGGGCGCTGAACACCGTGATGATGGCGCTGTGCGTGGGCGCGGCCCTCGTCGCCGTGGCCGTGCTGGCGCTGGTGCTGGAAAAGCTCGTGGCCGCGGGGGCATCGTCCCTCTCGCCCGCCATCTTCACGCAGGGCACGCCCCCGCCGGGCTCGTCCGGCGGGCTCTTCAACCCCATCCTCGGCAGCCTGATGATGACCCTGGTGGCCGTGCTCACGGCCGCGCCCGTGGGCGTGCTGGCCGGGACCTACCTCGCGGAGTACGGCCGCAGCTCGAAGCTCGGCAGCGCCGTGCGCTTCCTGAACGACACGCTGCTCTCCGCCCCCTCGATCATCATCGGCCTGTTCATCTACGGCGCCATGGTCGTGCCGCAGGGCCACTTCTCGGGCTGGGCGGGCTCCCTCGCCCTAGCCCTCATCGCCCTGCCGGTCATCGTGCGCACCACCGAGGACATGGTCGGCCTCTTGCCCGACTCCCTGCGCGAGGCCGCGGTGGCGCTCGGCTGCCCCTACTGGCGCGTCATCGTCAGCGTCGGCTGGCGCGCCGCGCGGCCCGGCATCCTCACCGGCATCCTCCTCGCCGTGGCCCGGGTCAGCGGCGAGACCGCGCCGCTGCTCTTCACCTCGCTCAACAACCAGTTCACCTCCACGAACATGAACGCGCCCATCGCCAGCCTGCCCGTGGTCATCTTCCAGTTCGCCATGAGCCCCTACGAGGACTGGCAGACCCTGGCCTGGACCGGGGCGCTCATCATCACCGCGGGCGTGCTCGTGCTGAACGTCACGGCCCGCGCCATAACCTCGAGGAACATGCACCAATGAACACCGACGCCGCCCCTGCCGCCAAGCTCAGCGTGCGCGGCCTGAACTTCTACTACGGCGACAAGCACGCCCTGAAGGACGTGAGCCTGGACATCGGCGACCGCATGGTCACCGCGCTCATCGGCCCGTCCGGCTGCGGCAAGTCCACGCTTTTGCGCGTCCTGAACCGCATGTACGCCCTCTATCCGGGCCAGCGCGCCGAGGGCGAGGTCGTGCTCGACGGCCGCGACATCCTGACCCTGTCCGGCGACATCAACACCCTGCGCGCCAAGGTGGGCATGGTCTTCCAGAAGCCCACCCCCTTTCCCATGTCCATCTACGAGAACATCGCCTTCCCCGTGCGCCTCTACCGGAAGCTCGGGCGCCGCGACATGGACGAGGTCGTGGAGACCTCGCTGCGCAAGGCCGCGCTCTGGGACGAGGTCAAGGACAACCTGCGCCAGAGCGGGCTGTCGCTGTCCGGCGGCCAGCAGCAGCGGCTGTGCATCGCCCGGGCCATCGCCATCCGGCCGGAGGTGCTGCTCATGGACGAGCCCGCCTCGGCCCTGGACCCCATCTCCACCGGCATGATCGACGAGCTCGTGCGCGAGCTGTCCGCCGACTTCTGCGTGGTCATCGTGACCCACAACCTGCAGCAGGCCGCGCGCGTCTCGGACCGCACCGCCTTCATGTACCTCGGGGAGCTCGTGGAGTACGACTCCACCGAGAGCATCTTCATGAACCCGGCCCACGAACGCACCAAGAACTACGTCGCGGGCCGCTTCGGCTAGACGCGCATCCTCCGGAGAAAGACATGCTCGACGGACGCCACATCTTCAGCGGCATAGACAAGGACCTCGGCCACATCGACCGGCTCCTCGTCCTCGTCTGGGACCTCGTGGAGCGCCAGTGGCAGGCGGCGCTCGGCAGCCTGCCCGCGGGCGAGCAGATCGTGGCCGCCAACACCGCCAGCCGCGAGACCTCCATCAACGACCTCGGCCGCGAGATCGAGCGCAGCACCACCCGCTTCCTGGCCCTGCGCCAGCCCATGGCCGACGACCTGCGCTTCATCATCGCGGCGCTGCGCATCTCCATCGACCTCGAGCGCGTCGGCGACTACGCGGCCAACATCTCCAAGCGCGCCGCCATCGCCTGCGTCACGCCCGGCAACGCCTGCGTCCACTCCGTGCCCCGCATGGCCCAGATGGTCCTCGAGATGCTGCGCAAGCTCCAGCAGGACTACGTCAGCCGCCAGCTCAGCCTCTCCGAGGGCGTCATCGAGATGGACAAGGAGGTGAACGCCCTCTACGAGCAGGTCTTCGCCGAGGTCCGCGCCCAGATGGCGCAGGACCCCGCCATGATCGAGACCTGCACCGAGCTCCTCTTCATCGCCCGCAACATAGAGCGCGCGGGCGACCACGCCAAGAACATCGCCAGGCACCTCTACCTCCTCTTCTCCGGCAGCCCCTACCCGGACGACGCGCCCGACGGCGGCAAGCACGACTGAGCAGGGCGCCAGCCTGAGAGACGCGGAAAAGAGGCGGGAAAGGATCCCTTCCCCTCCTTTCTCGCACCCGATCCTCCTCACCTCAAGCTTCCTGGTTCGATCAGCGGGGGCGTCCGGTCTCAGGGGCCGGGCGGTCAGGTCATGGAGGGCGCGGCTATGCGCAGCAGGCGGGCATGACGAGCGGGCCGTTCCTTGCGC
>NZ_ATHV01000063.1 GCF_000422205.1 Desulfovibrio sp. X2 | reverse complement strand
TGGATGATTTTCATCCAATTAAGGGCGGCCTCCAGATCCCGCCCTATAAAAACATCAGTCTCTCCCTGCCGCGCATTCAAGGTCACCTCCCCGAGGCATGACCACTACGCAGCAGTCACCTTTTCTCGGGAGAATTTCAGCCTGTGGGTTTCGTTTAGCGCCGTTTCGCCGTCTTGCAGCCAGGCGCGCAGGATCCCTGCCCGGGCTGGGTGGCGCAGCTTGCGCAGGGCCTTGGCCTCGATCTGGCGGATGCGCTCGCGGGTCACGTGCAGGATGCAGCCGACCTCCTCGAGGGTGTGCTCCGTGGCATAGCCGATGCCGTAGCGCATGCGCAGGACAAACTCCTCGCGCGCGGTGAGGCCCTGCAGCGCCGTGCCCACGATCGTCCTGAACTCCGTCTGCTCCATCTCCTCGGCGGGCGCCACGGCCTTCTTGTCCTCGATGAAATCGCCCAGCGACGAGTCCTCCTCGTCACCGATGGGCGTCTCGAGCGAAATGGGCTCCTTGGCGATCTTCAGCACCTTCTTGACCTTCTCGAGCGGGTAGTCCATGCGCTCGGCGATCTCCTCGGGCGAGGGGTCGCGGCCGAGCTCCTGCACCAGGTAGCGCGAGGTGCGGATGAGCTTGTTGATGGTCTCGATCATGTGCACCGGGATGCGGATGGTGCGGGCCTGGTCCGCGATGGCGCGGGTGATGGCCTGCCTGATCCACCAGGTGGCGTAGGTCGAGAACTTGTAGCCGCGCTGGTACTCGAACTTGTCCACGGCCTTCATCAGGCCGATGTTGCCCTCCTGGATCAGGTCCAGGAACTGCAGGCCGCGGTTGGTGTACTTCTTGGCGATGGAGACGACCAGGCGCAGGTTGGCGCGGATGAGCTCCTGCTTGGCGCGCATGGCGGCGTCGTTGCCGCGCTTGATGCGCCAGAGGACTTCTTCGAGATCGAGCACGTTGTGGCAGCACTTGTCCTGCAGGCGCACCAGGATCTCCATCTTGCCCGCGAGCATCTCCTTGTAAGAGAAGAACTCCTCCACGGTGAGGCCGAGCGCGTCCGCGGCCTTGACCGGGTTCATGTCGCGCGCGTCCACGGCGCGGAAGATCTCCTGGATCTCGGCCTGGGTCTTGCCCGTGGACATGATGTAGGCGGCCAGGTCGCGCTGGCAGTTGTGCATCTGGCGCACGTAGTCCTCGACCGTCTCGATGATGCGGTCGATGAGCGTCTTCTCGAGCTTGATGTCGCGCAAGCGGATGACGATCTCGTCCTTGAACCCCATGATCTCGTGCTGCACGGCGGTCATGCGGCGGCCGAGCGTGGCGCAGGAGTCGAGCTTCTGGTAGATCTTGCGTTTCTTCTTGAAGACGGACTTGATCTCCTCGAGGAGGTGGATGACCCGCTGGCGCTGGTTCATCTCGTCCTCGGAGGGGTCGTCCTCCTCGATGGTCTTGACCACGTCCTTCAGCTTGATGCGGCCGTTCTTCAGGTCCTGGCCCACCTGGACCAGCTCCTCCACGGCGATGGGCACCTCGACCAGGGCGAAGAGCACGTCCATCTCGCCGGACTCGATCTTCTTGGCGATGACCACCTCGCCCTCGCGGTCGAGCAGCGGCACGGCACCCATCTCGCGCAGGTACATGCGCACGGGGTCGGTGCTGCGGGCGGCATAGTCGGCCGCGTCCTCGCTCTCGTCCGCCGTCTCTCCCGCACCTTCGCCGAGGTCGAGAAGAGGCATGGCGTCGCTCCCCGCCACGTTCTTCCCGTCATCCCTCTCCGAATCCACGACGACGATGCCCCACTGCTCGAGGAGGGAGACGATTTCCTCCATCTGTCCGGCCTGCCCTGTCGCGGCGGGCGCCCCGGGCAGGGCCGCCCGAATCTCGTCCAATGTGACGCGCCCCGTATCCCTGGCCCGCGCGATGATGTCCTGAAGCCTGCGAATATCCCCCGCTGTGTGCATTTGCGCCTCTCTGTCGGCGGTTGAGGTCGAGCCCATCCTGTTAGCCGATCAGGAGCGGAAAGTTAACGAAGCGGATTTTTTGTGTACCCTGAGGGGTTGTCCATGAGGGGCGGGACCTGAAGTATGGCCGAAAACGTCACACAGCGGGGAGACAGGAAGCGGGAAGGGAGCGCGGCGGAGAGGTGCCCGCCTGGGGCTGGCTGTTTCCTGGGCTGTGGCCGGTGGAGCGGACGCAAAACAGGAGGCAAAGGCATGGGAAGCGATCTGAAGGACGTCGTAGATTACATGGTCATGGACGAGGAATGGGGGCACGGACTTTCGCTGCGCACCGAGGCGTCCTGCAGGGACGTGCGGGCGTTCCTGGAGGCGAGAGGCGCGAAAGACGGGGACGGCGCGACGGAGAGGCGACGGCGCGGGCCACTCCTTGAGGCAGTGGACATGGTGATCCTTCGGCGCTTGCGGAGGGTGAATCCGGAGCGGGGGGCGGTGCTGATCGTGCCGGCAGAGGAGGGCGCTTTGCAGGGCCTGGAGGAAGCCGTGTCCCTGTGTGATTTCGTCTTCCTGCTGCGTGGCCCGGGTGACGAAGCAGCGGCGGAACGTGCGCTGCGCGCCGGAGCGTCCGTGATCGGCTGCCACGGGCAGCCGGGATGCGAGGAGGATTTCGCTGAAATGCTGCTGCGCGCGTTCCTGATGCCGGATCTCATCTGCGTGGACTTGGCGGACCTCTGGTGCGTCGTGGGCGGACGGCAGAACCGCCTGGTCGCCGGCCGTGGCCGGGATTTCGACGAGCTTTCCGCTGCCTGGGCGGGATGCTGCGAGGCGATGGCCGCGGCAGGGGCCACGCGCTGCTTCGCGCACTTCTCCTTCTCCGACGAGATCGCAGCCGACGCGGTCATGGAGATGGTTTCGCGACTTGCGGACGCGGGATCCAGGATCCTCCCGGAGGATGGAACCGTCTTCTTCAGCCTGTCCGTGCGGTCTTTTCCGGAAGGCGTTTCGACCTGCTGCGCGCTTTTCGGGCAGTAGCAATCGGGGGCAGGCGATGCTGATCACGGAGGACAACGTCTTCAGCCACAGGCGTGATCCCTATTGCCTGTATATCCGGGTGCCGTACGGAGAGGGGGAGCAGGGCGTCCATGTGCCGTTCCCGTCCCGCGCCCGCAGATGGATCGTGTACAGCCTGGCCAACTGGCGGGCCGGCCTCGAGTGCTCGCGCTGGGCAGGCGGCTGGAGCCCCCTGCCCCTCGCTTCCGATCCCGGGCTCGTGCTCCTCAACGAACAAAGCGCCCGCTGCGCCGAGGGGCCGCTCGCCGCATTCCTCGAACGCATCCCGGCCGCTGCGCGCGAGGCTGCGGCGCCGTTTCGCCACCTGCAACTGACCGCCCTGCGGCTGCTCCGCCTCAATCCGCGCGCCGCGGACCTCGCTAAGGACTGTCCTGCGCTGTTCTGGCTGCTCTGCCGGGATGCCGGCAGAAACTTCGCGCGGCTGCCCGCTGCCGCCGCGGCAGCGGACCTGAAGCGCAGGGAGATCGTCCGCCGTCTCCTCGGGGGCGACTGTGTCCTGACGCCGGAATTCTTCCGTCGCGTGCGCTTCCATGCCTTCGATAGCGACGAGCTCGATGGACTGGCGGCCTTCGTGCGAGCGGAGAAGGGGAACCGGGCGGTCCTTCATTGGCGGACGGTCGATCCCCGGACGCTGCGGGAGTGCTATCTCCCGGGCAGGCCGCGACTGCCGCCGCGGGTTCTGGCGCAGTGCCAGGAGGAGGGGATCGACGGTCGCCAGATGGCGAACCTGCTCACGCTCTTCGCAGACGCCCGCAAGATGCACGAGAGGCTTCACGGAGAGGCGGGCGGACGCGACATCGGCAGTGCAATGCGGACCTGGCGCGACCGCCACGATGTTGTCCGCTTCCACGACAGGCTGGTCGGCGAGACGGCCCATGGCTGGAAGGAAGGAAACCTCGTGCGCTTCCCGCAGCCGCATCTGCCGGGCAGCGAGCACATCGTGCCCCTGCGCGATTCCCATGAGCTCTGGGAAGAGGGATGCGTCATGCTGCACTGCGTCTATGCCTATCTGGAGGACATCCTGGCGGGCGCGATCTCCGTCTACAAGGTCCTCCGGCCGCAGCGGGCGACGCTCGCCATCGGCGGGTCGCGGCTCTTCTCCCCGAGGCTGCTCGAATGCGCGCTTCATGCGAACGACGCGCCGAACGAGGAGACGATGCGGGCGGTCGCGGCCTGGATGGGGTCCGCGAGTCGCCCGAAGGGGGAAGCGGCAGGGCGGAAGGCTACTTGTATTTGACCTTCAACGTCATTTTCCCCTGGTCGCTTGCCGTCGCCCTGGCGGGAGAGTCCCCGCCGTCCGGCGGCTCGATGGAGACGCCGCCGCTCGCCTCACTTCCGAGCTCTAAGGTGTCCACACCGGATTCGCCGCCCGCCTTGATGACGTCGACGCATTGGTCCTTTTGCTCTTGCAGGACGTTTTTGGCGGAAAAACCGGTGATCTTGCTCCAGGTCACGAGAGACAGGGCAGAACTCATGACGCTCACCACGAGAGGGGCTATCGTTCCGAGCTGTTTGAAGACCTCGATGACGTTTCCCTGGCCGAGTGAAGACGTGCGAGCGAGACTGCGCTTCTTCATGCGTGTCGTCTCCGGATTTAAGGTTGTGATGGAATTTTTTCGTCGTCATACCAGCACAGCGCTTCCGAAAGCTCGCCGCGCACGGCGTCGGCAAGCTCCCTCGGTTCGAGAATCTTCGCCCCGCAGCCGCAGGAGAGCACCCAGCGGAGTATATCCCCCCGGCCGGAGGTCGTTAACCGCAGGACGAGGGAGCCGTCGGGATTGTCGGTCCACTGCCCGGCGTAGCGTTTGCGCTCCCTGACGTAGGGGGCCTGGTCGGCGGAGAACCAGATGGTCGCCTGCACCGGGTCGTCGAGGATCAGGTCGTGGGCCTCGGCGAGGCGGGCTTCCGGGTCGAAGTCTTCGGGCGGAGTGAAGCCCGCCTTTTCCCGCTTGAGCGCGGCGATGCGCTCCAGGGCCAGGATGCGGATGTCCCCGTAGTCCGTGGTCCGGACGAAGGCGTAGAGCCCGCCGTGGCGCTCGAAGACATGCAGGGGGTCGATGCGAAAGCGCGAGCGCCGACCGGTGGAGAAGGAGTCGTAGGTCACGCGGCAGCTCTTCTGCTCGAGGGTGGCCCGGATCAGCTCCTCGATGATCGCCTCCTTGCCCGCGTAGTCCTTGGCGTCCTTGTCCTGGGCGACGAAGAGCGTGCGCACCCGGTCCAGCTTGGCGAAGAGATTGTCCGGCAGCAGGCTGCCGATCTTCCGGAAGGCGCTGTCCGCCGCGGTCCCGATCTCCGTGCCCCTGAGCGCGGCCATGTCGCTCTTGGCCAGGTAGAGGGAGATGACCTCGGGCACGGTCAGCTTGAGCTCGGGCAGCTGCAGGTTCGGCAGCTTCTTCAGATAGCCGCTCTCGAAGCGCCAGGTCTTGCTCTTCCCCTCACCGCGCTCGTCGTAGATGGGAAAGCCCAGGTCCTGCATGGTGTCGAGCAGGCGGTAGACCGAGCGCCGGTCTATGCCGAGCTCCTGCCCCAGATCCCTGATCCCCGCCCCTTGGGGGCGGGCGATCAGCTCGATGGCGCGGAGAAGTTTGACGATGTTGTGGGGACGCATGGGTGTCTTGTCTATAGTTCGCTTGTTTTTTTGGCCTTTATTATTTTTTCTAAACTGGTGTATCGTTGCCTTTGTACAAAAGCGGTGTTCCTTCCAGACGCACTTTTCGTATCATTAATTATTGGGCCATCAAGTTGTACATAACACTTATGTTTGCCTTCTAAGATTAGTATCTTCCTTCTGTGGTCTGTCGGATCGGAAGGTTCGCTCTCAAATATTTTTTTGAACAACTTCCTTGCTATTTCAACATCATCAATTTTGGAATGTTCATTGAATTTAGAGAAAGAATCTTCTGTATCTTCAATCGAAACAGAGTCCATGGCCGCAATAATTTTCGGAACGGACTGAAGAACTGCTCCGTTTTTATAAAAGGCAAGATGCTCAATCCCGTCCCTGAACCATCTATTTTCTTGGCAGATATACGCACTATATCCATCTGTATCAAGGCGTATATATTTATTCCATGCTGTACCAGCAGGTATTATGAGGACGTTCATCTCATTTGACGTCAATAAATTTTCATTTTGAATTAACATCTGAAACTGCCTTAAAAGAAATATTTCCCGTTCAGATAGGATGTCCATCTGATTTTCATCTTGTGTGCCATCGATGATTGTGTTGATTGTTTTGTATATCATATCAAAAGATATCCATTTCATCGATATGTCCCCACTCTTAATACGAAAGAACCATGGAGGGCAGTTCGCATCAGGCGTAAGATATATTATAATCGCATTAGTGTTTTTTCTTGGCGAACAATTTTCTTCTGAAAGTCTTGAAATATAATTATTAAGTTGATCGCTGGCATCAACATTTCTATCAACTTTTGTTTCCAAAAAAATATCATACTTCATTGTTATCGTTGCATCAAAGGAAATTCTTGCGTCGTCATTAATATGAGTGTGCTGGTTTTTAATACTAAAAATAGTATCATCATCGTCTTCTAGAAGAAGCGAAAAGAAATTATTTATTTGTATCAGTGAGAGATTACCCAAAACAGACATCAATGATGAGGTAATGAAATTCTCTTTCTGTCTGTAGCTCGAAAAAACACAATGGTTCATGAAATTCTCCTGTTTGTTATAATAATTAATCCAGATTTGGAGCGTGTGACAGCCGTATAGATTATGGCGTTGTCCGTGTTGCTGCCAGCAGGTGCCTCAATGTAGAGAATCTTTTCGAACTCGCTCCCCTGGCTCTTATGCACCGTCATGGCGTAGGCGACCTCGTGGTCGGGCAGGCGCAGGGGGCTGAGGCTCCTGTAGCCGCCGCCGGACCTGGGAAAGAAGACGCGCGGGGGGGCGTCGCGCGACTCGCAAAAGACCAGGCCGACGTCGCCGTTGTACAGGCGCAGGGCGTGGTCGTTCTTGCGGATCATCACGGGCAGGCCGTGGAACCAGCGCGCGCCCGGGGCGGCCAGGCCGTCGGCCTCGAGCAGGGCGCGCACGTGGGCGTTCAGGGCGGATACGCCGTAGGGACCTTCGCGCAAAGGGGTGAGGATGCGGAACGACTCGAGGAGCCCGAAGGCCTCGTCCAGGTCGGTGCTGCGGCAGCAGGCGGTGTAGGGGGCCAGGGCCAGCTCGCGCAGCAGGGCGGGCAGGGCTGCGGGACGCGGCAGATCGCGCAGCACGACCCCGTCGAGCCCCTGGCGCGCGGCGTCCAAGGCTTCTTCCACGCGGCCCTCGCGCACGAGGCGGCTCAGGAGGCCGATGCCGCCCGTGTCCGAGAAGCGGTAGCTCCGCGTCAACTGCACCATGCAGTCGGCCAGCGGCGGCGCGTCGGCCGCGATGCGCACCGAGGCCCCGAGGCCGCGCGCGAGGCCGGCCTCGCCCAGGTAGTCGCGGGCGTGCGCCTCGCTGCAGAGCGCCGGGTCGCCCGCGGCGCAGATGTCGGCCAGCACCGCGCCCGGCTCCACCGAGGCGAGCTGGTCCTTGTCGCCCAGGAGGACCAGCCGGGCGTGCCCCGGCAGCGCCCGGAGCAGGCGCGCCATGAGCGGCAGGTCCACCATGGAGACCTCGTCCACCACCAGGAGGTCGCAGGACAGCGGGTCGTTCGTGTCGTGGCGGAATATCCCCCCGCCAGGGGACGCGCCGAGCAGGCGGTGCAGCGTGGCCGCCTCGCGAGGCAGCAGGGCGCGGACCTCCTCGGAGCAAGCGAGCGTGTCCACGGCCCTGGCCATGGATTCCGAGAGCCTGGCCGCGGCCTTGCCCGTGGGCGCGGCCAGGAGGATGCGCAGGGCTGGCGCGTTGTCGGCCCCGTCCGTCTGCCCTTCCCGAGCGGCCGTGAGCAATGCGGCCAGCAGCCGGGCCACGGTGGTGGTCTTGCCGGTGCCCGGCCCCCCGCTGACCACGCAGAGCTGCCGGCGCAGGGCCGTGAAGGCGGCGAAGCGCTGCATGTCCGCCTCGCCGTTCGCCTCCTCCTCGCCGAAGATTCCGCGCAGCACGCCATGGGCCAGATCGACGGGCACGGCGGGCTGCGGCCGGGTCGCGGCCATGCGTGAAAGGCGGCCGAAGACCTCCTGCTCGAAGGCGAAGTAGCGCCGCAGGAAGAGGCGCGCGCCCCGGATCACCAACGGAGCGAGCCCGTCCGGCCCGCCCACGCAGGAAAACTGCGACAGGAGCTCCGGCCATTCGGTCACGGGCGGCAGCCCGGCCTCGGCCGGCACGAGACACAGGGGCTCCTCGCCTTGGCCCTCGGCGGCGAGGTCCAGCCGGGAGCGGCCGAGCCCCACGGCGGCGCTCGTCAGGGCGGCGGCTGCGGCCAGCAGGGGATCGTCCCGGCCCTCGAGCCGCAGGACGAGGGCCGCGAAATGGGCGTCCAGGAGCGCGATCGCCCCGCTCGCCAGGAGCAGCGGCAAGGGCGCGGGCAGGGCCGCGTCCAGCCGGGAGCCGAGGGGGACGGACGGGCGCGACATCACGACGGCCTCCCTGTGAGTGCGGCATCCAGGGCCGCGATGGCTCCGGGGCCGGGGCGGTCGAAGAATACGCCACAGCCCGGTCCGTTGGCCGGGTCCACGCCGCGCAGGAAGACGTAGGCCACGCCGCCGAGGTCGCGGCCCGGGTCGAAGCCGGGAACGCGGCGGGCCAGATGGCGGCACAGGGCCACGAGATAGATGTGGTACTGCAGGAAGTAGCTGTTCGCGGCCATGGCGCGCCCGAGCCTCTCGCCCCGGTAGTCCTCGGCCGAGGGGCCGAGGCGGTTGGATTTCCAGTCGAGCAGGTAGTAGCGCCCCTGGTGGCGGAAGACGAGGTCCATGAAGCCGCGCATGTAGCCCGCGAGGGGCGCGAAGGAGAGGCGGCCGATGCGCTCGGGAATGCCGCCCGGCAGGGCGGGCAGCTCCAGGGAGGCGTAGGCTCTGGCCAGGGCGGCCGGGGTCAGCCCGCTGACCGGGAAGTGGAACTCGAGCTCGCAGACGCGCTCGTGCATGGGCACGTCGCACAGACGCACACCCTCCTCGAGCTCGGTCTCGACCACGTTTCGCGCCATGCGCGCCACCCCGTCCCGCCACTCGGGCGCGAAGCCGTGGCGCGCCAGGGTCTCGCCAGCCAGCCGCTCCACCTCGCCCTGCTCGGCCGTGAAGTCCAGCCGCTCGAAGAGTTCGTGCAGCATGGTCCCGGTGCGCGCCCCGGCGGGCAGGTCGCGGATGGGCGAGGCGAGCTCCCCGGTCCCGGCCGGCAGGGACGCGTCCGGCTCGTCATGGGCCATGCTCGAGAGCTGCGTGAAGCTGCCCACGCGCCGCGCGCGGACGACCCTGCGCTTGGCGCGGCGACAGGCCAGCGCGGCCGGGTCGATCCGTCCTCCCCGGGCGGCCAGAAGCGCGGAGACGTCCTCGCCCGGCTCTTCGGGAAGCTCCGAGACGGAGATGTGCGGGCAGCCCTCGGCCAGCCCTTCGAGAAACGCGCCGACCTGGGCGTGCGTGATGCCTTCGTGCCGCACCTCGAGCGTCGTGAGAAGGTCGGCGGGCGGCGTCTTCTCCCGGCCGAGCAGCAGGTAGTCCAGGGCGGACGCGCCGTGGGTGTTGGCCTTGCCCCAGGCGAGATAGCAGCGGTTTCGCGCCCGGGTCAGGGCCACGTAGGCCAAGCGAAGGCTCTCGGCCACCTGCTCCCGCTCGGCCACGGCCGTGCGCGCGGCGTCCGCCGCCGGGTCGAGGAGCAGCCTGCGCTCGTCGCCGTCCGGCACCACGTCGCCCTCCCGGACCTTCGCCTCGCGCAGCAGGAAGGGCACGAAGACCACGGGATACTGCAACCCCTTGCTGGCGTGGATGGTCACGATCTGCACGGCCGCGTCGTCGCTTTCCAGGCGCAGCAGATGCTCCTCGGGCGCTCCCTCTTCCTCGGCCCTGGCGATGCAGTGCCCGAGCCAGGCGCACAGCCCCCGGGGCGAGAGGCCCGCCGCGCGCTCCTGGGCGTGCAGCAGCTCCATGAGATGCACGATGTTGGTGATCGCCCGCTCGCCGTCCGGCGAGGCCGCGATGCGCGCTCGCGTGTCGTCGCGCGCCAGGAGGCGCTCGAGCAGGGCGACTACGCCCGCACCCTCGAGCGTGTCGCGGAAGTCGGCGAAGCGGGCAAGCCACTCCTCCCAGGCCGCGTCGTCGCGCGCGAGCAGTTCGAGGGCCGGCGCGTCCAGGGCGAAGAGCGGCGTGGCCAGGGCGCGGCGCACCGCGCCCGCGTCCCCGGGGTCGGCTGCGGCCGCGAGCACCCGCTGCAGATGGCGCGCCTCGTCCGAGGCGAAGACCGAGCGCTGCGCCGCGGCCACCGAGGGGATGCCGAGCGCCGCGAGGGCGGCACGCGCCTGGTCGCCCTCCCTGTGCGACTGGACCAGGACGGCGAAGTCACCCGGGGCGAGCGGCCGATCGTCGAGGCTCGCCCTGCCGCGGGCGGACAGCCGCAGCAGGCGCGCGACCTCCCGGGCCACGGCCCGCGTCACCTCCTCTCTCCATGCCCCCTTGGCGACGGGTTTCTCCAGGCTCTTCGGGTTCGCCACATGCCAGACGTGCAGGTGCGCCGCTTCGCCCCTCACGCGAAGCCGCGGCCACTCCTTCTCGGGCGAGTCGGACGGCGCGTAGGCGATCTCGGGCAGCACGAAGGGGGTCGGATGGGCGGTGAACAGGCGGTTCACCGCCTGGGTGAGCTCGGGCTCGGAGCGCCAGTTGCTGCGGATGGTGAAGACGTGGTCCGCCGCGTCCGTCGCCTTGAGGTAGGCGTGGATGTCCGCGCCGCGAAAGCTGTAGATGGCCTGCTTGGGGTCGCCGATGAGATAGAGCGCCCGGCCCGGGACCTTGAACAGGCTGCCGAAGATGGCGAACTGCACGAGGTCCGTGTCCTGGAACTCGTCCACCAGGGCCGCGCGCAGCCGACCGCGCACCGCCTCGACCAGCGCCCCGCCGCGCCCGGAGCGCAGGGCGTCGCGAAAGCGCGTCAGCAGGTCGCCGAAGGACTGGGAGCGGCGCAGGGCCTTGCGCGCGGCCAGGTCGTCCGGCAGACGGGCGGCGAACTCGGCGTCCAGGGCGCGCAGGCGGCGCGCGTACGACGCGCCGAGCCGTTCGGCGAGGTCGAGGAGGGCATCGCAGAGGTCGAAGAACGGGTGGCTGGGCGCGGTCTGGCCCTTCTTCGTCGCCTTCGCGATGGCGCGGCGGGCGAAGAACGCGACGCACTCCGGGAGCTTCACCTCCCACTGCCCGTCGGACAGGAAGGCGTACATCTCCCGGCCCCTGGCCGCGATCCTCTCCGGGGTGTAGCTCCGCTTGTTCAGCACGTCCGAGGAGGACAAAAGTCCCAGGATGCGCTCCATCTCGGCTTCCCAGGCCGCCTTGGCGCGGGCGCACGTCGCGGTGAACTCCCGCTCCTCGCGGTCCATGGGCGCCTCGGTCCCGGGCGCGTCCACGAGCAGGTCCGGGTGGTTGAGGCAGCGCCAAGCCAGGGAAGCGTAATGCCCTGGCCCGGAGTCGGCCAGGACGTGGCGCAGGAACATGGGGGATGCCTCCACCATGCGCCTGCGCCAGAAATCGCGGGCCGACTCCTCCACGAGGTCGCTCAGGTCCGTCGCGAGCTCGATTCCGAAGGGCGCCCCGGTCTCGAAGGCATTCTCCTGCAGCACCCGCTGGCAGAAGCCGTGGATGGTGAAGATCTGGGCCGTGTCGAAGCAGGAGATGGCCTGGCGCAGGATCGCCGCCGCCTTCTCCCGGCCGCAGCGAGCGAGCAGCTTTGTCAGGAAGGGATCGTCCCCGGCGTTCTCGTCGCGCGTCGCGAGCAGGGCCTCGCGCAGCCGCTGGCGGATGCGTCCGCGAAGCTCCCCGGTGGCCGCCACGGTGAAGGTGACCACCAGGATCTGGTCCACCGAGAGCCCCTGCTCGAGCAGGAGGCGCAGGTAGAGGGCCGTGATGGCGTATGTCTTGCCCGTGCCCGCGTTGGCCTCCACGAGGCAGGTGGCGTCGAGCGGGGCGGCCAGGAGGTCGAGATCGCGGACCTTGCCGACCTCGCAGGCCTTTTGGGGGGCCGCGGTCCGGGTCATGCCTCCTCCATGTGCGCGAGGAGCGGGGCGTAGACCCGCTCGGCGATCTCGGCGAACTCCGGCCCCTCCAAAGGCGAGGAATCGGCCCCGCCCTGGCCCGCGAAGCAGCGGCGGAGTTCGGCATCATCCCCCTCGCCTGGCACGGGGCTGAAGGCGTTGCCCTGCCATTTCGTCTTGGCCGCTTTTAGGGCCCCGTCCATGCTCTCCATGCCACCCTTCTCGACGAAGGCGCGGGAGCTTTCCGGGAAGAAGGGCAGGGGGCGGCGAAGCCCCTCGCTGAAGAGGTCGGCCAGCTCGCCGAGGATGCGGCCGGGGTTTTTCGGCCGGGCGAAGCGCACGGCCTCGTCGCGGCCGACGAGCAGGGTGGGCCGGGCCAGGTCCGGGAACGAGGCCGCGAAGAGATGGTCCAGCCAGGCGGAGAGCAGGTCCTTGCCCTTGATCGAGGACGGGCGGAAGCGCAGCAGCAGGCCGCCCTCAGCTCCGTCGTAGAGGTTCGCGAGCCGTCCCGGGACGTGGCGCGCACCGAGGCGCGCCTCCCGTTCGACGGGCGGCACGGGTGTGCGGTCGCCGAGCTTTTCACGCACCAGCCCGGCCAGCCGTCCGGCCTGGGCCATGAGATTCTCGGCGACCACGTCGCCGAGCGAGCCGGGCGGCACCAGTCCCCCGGCGTCGAGCAGGGCCCTGGTCGTGCCCGCATCCTCGCCGCGCAGCAGCCGGGCGACCAGGTCGTCGAGCAGGAGATAGTTCGCCAGGGCGTCCGGTCTGGTCAGCTCCTCCACGTCCGCCATCTCCGGCCGCTCCCGCTCCGGCCGGAGCCCAAGGCGTTCGGCGAGGAAGAACGCGGCCGGCGAGCGCCAGAAGCGCTTCAGCCGCTCGAGGGTGACCACGGCCGCCTCCCCGGCTGCGGACGGCAGGGGAGCGGGGCAGAAAGCCGGAAGGGGAGCGCGGCCGAGCGAGGCCCGGGCCGTGCGCAGGCCGCTCTCGGAATAGCTGAAGAGCCGCTCGTCCGCGCCGCCGAAGTAGGCGGGATGGTGGCCGTGCAGGCGGTGGACGACGCGCGAGCCGGCCCCGCTCCCCGGGACCAGTTCCTCCAGCAGGTCCAGGAGGTCGGAGACGAGGACGCTCGGCGGGATTTCCTCGCGGCTGCGCAGGCCGAGGCCACAGTAGCTCACGTGCAGCCTGTCGCGCGCAGCGAACACCGCCTCCTGGAAGAGCTGCCGGTCCTCGTCGCGCGGCGAGCGGCCCGGGGTCAGCTCCGGCCGCGCGGCGAGGAGGTCGAAGCCGGGCAGGCTCTCGCGGCGAGGGAAGTCCGCGTCGTTCATGCCGACCAGGCAGACCACCCGGGCAGGCACGTTGCGCAGGGCGGCCAGGGAGCCGAAGAGCACGCAGCCGACCCCACGCCCGGGCGCGAAGGTCCCGGCCTCGGCCAGGGCACCGGCCAGCAGGTGGGCCACGCAGTCGGCGTCGTACTCTCCCGAGTCTTCGGAGCCTTGGACCTCTCCGGCCCTGTCGGGAGGCGCGAGGGAGAGAACGGCCGCGCGCACGGCCTCGATCTCCTCGGCCAGAGGACCGTCGGTGTCGAGAAAGCGCTCGACGATCTCCAGGAGAAGCCCGCGCCACGCGGCGAGGTCGGCCGTCTTGGCCGTCTCCTCGCGCAGGGCAGCGAGCGCGGCCACGAAGTCCGCGAGCCCGCCGAGCGCCCGGGCCGCGAGCCCCTCGGGCAGAGGGCAGGGAAGCAGGCCCCCGAAAAGCTCCTCGCAGCAGTCCGGCATGGCGTAGCCGAGGAGCAGGCGGTCCAGACCGAAGCGCCAAGTGTTGCGCTGCTCGGCAGGCAGGTCGAGGGCGGCCTTGTGCGCGGCGTCAAGCCCCCATCGCACGCCCGCCTCGCCCACCCAGGCGCGCAAGGTCTCGAGGTCGTCCGGCCCGAGCCCGAAGCGGCCGCACACGGCGGGGCTGCCGAGCAGGTCCATGACCCGGGAAGCCTCGAGCCGCTTCGTGTGCAGCAGCAGGAGATCGAGGAGGGCCGTGGCGGCCCTGTTCTCCCGGCCGAGACGTTCCGCCAGGGCGAAGGGGATGGCGTGCGCACCGAAGGCCGCCTCCACGTAGGGGGCGTAGCGCGTCATGTCCGGGGCCATGACCAGGATATCCCCGGGGTCGAGGTCCGGGTCGCGCTCGAGGAAGTCCCGCAGGCAGTCGCGCAGGACCTCCATCTCGCGCATGGGGCCGTGGCAGCAGTGCACGCGCAGGCTGTCGTCGGCTGCGGGCCCAGCAAGAGGCTCGGACAGGGGGGAGCCGTTCAGGGCGGCCTGGAGCGCACCAAGGCGGGTCTTCGGGAAATCCGGAGGCGGAAGGTCCATGACGCGCGCGCCGTGCTCCGCGAGCAGGGCCACATGCCGCTCGCCGAGGTCCGCGAAGCGCGGCGAAGGCTTTTCGCCCTGAGCCGGGCCGAGGTGGTGGACGGTCACCGCCACATGGCGCGCAAGGGCCGCGAAGAGTCTGGCGTAGGGCGGCGGGAGCGCGGCCACGGCGAAAACACCCACGCCGGAGGGCAGGAATTCGGTCAGCCCGGCCGGGGCAGGCCCGTCCTCGAGGCGCTTGACGAGCCGCGAGAGCAGGGCGCCCCGGTGCTCGCCCTTCCCTTCGGCCAGGGCGCGCCAGAGGTTCGCCTGCCACGCTTCGTGTCCGCCCGCTCCTGTGAGCGTTCCTGCTTCCCAGGCAGCGGGCATGTCCGGCGCATAGATCAGGCAGGCCTCCAGGGAGGCGGCGATGCGTTCGGCGAGCTGCAGCCGGGAGAGGAGGTCCACCCCCTCCATGTAGCCGCGAAGCGGCGCGAATTCCTTTTGATGGAGCAGACGCGGGAGCAGGGCGTGGATGCGGCGGGCCAGGACGCGGGGGGAGAATGCGTCGCTCGCGGGCGCGCCCATCACGGCGCGCATGAGCCGGTAGGCGAAGGCGGCCGGGAAGGGAAACGAGACGCCCGCGCAGACGCCCTCGCCGTCCGCCATGGCCAGGCGCAGCGCCTGCTCAACCGCGCGGCTCTGCACGACCACGACCTCCGGTGCGAAGGCCGAGACAGGGGTCTGCCTGTGCGCGAGCCAGGCCGCGGCGAGATCGTCGAAGGTCGCGGCGCGGACGACCGAGAAACCGGCGGTGCGATGGGCCATGTCTCCCTCCCCCTGCCGTCCGCCGGGAATGCCCGTCCGCGCAGGCTGTTCCGGATGCGAGCGGCGGCTTCTGGTCTACAATTCGCCATCGATAGAAGGCAAGCTGTTTCCCCTCTGTGCAGCGGATTTTTCCCTCCCCGTCTTCGTGTGGCCGTTTGCGTCACACATGCGGGCCATGTTCCGCGCAAACAGGAGGAGGAACATGGCCGGGGTCAGGATGAAGCGCGGCGACAGGGACAGGCTGGAGATGCACGATGCGGACAAAGTGTACGTGCAGACGCGGGCCTTGGCCTACCTCTGCCGCATCTCCCGCGACGACAGCCGGATGAAGAACGAAGCGGTCGAGCTCCTGCAGTGGATCGCGGGCAACGATCTGCAAGGGATCTTCGAGACGACGTTCTCTCTGCTCTCGCCCGCGCGTCGACGAGCCATGGAGGCCCATCGGTACTGGGAAGACGGCGCGGAGCGCGACGAGGACTTCTATCAGTGGACGATCGCCAAGGCCTACGGCCAGATGGGGCGGGAGAGGCGGCAGCGCGTCTGGCGCGCCATCGACAGGGAATGCTCCTTTCTCGAGGATCTGGCCGGGCTGGCCGAGGAGTCCGTCATCGCCAGGAACTTTCAGGAGTTCGGCGCAGCCTTCGGGCTGTGCGAGATCGAGGTCGAGGTCCTGCGCTTCCTGTTCATGGCCGAGCACTGGGAGGATTTCGGGAAGTTCTTCGTGAACGAGCTCGAGAGCACCAAGCTCAGCCAGCGGGGGCTCCTGGCGCGCATCCTCGGCGTCTCGCGGGCCGATCTGGACAGAGCCTTCAGCGGCAGGCTGAACGCGCTCAAGCTGGTCACGGGCGGCTACCGGCTGGAGGTGGCGGAGGAGGTCCAGGAGGCCGTCCTCCTGCATGACGGAAAGAGCCTGTCCGAGCGCTACTTCCGCACGGTGCGCGCGGCGTCCGTTCCTCTCTCCCAGTTCCAAGTCCCGCTCGCGACCGTGGAGCACATGACGTCCCTCCTGCGCGCTCCGGGCGAGCGGCCGGTGCACATCCTCCTCTACGGCGCTCCGGGCACGGGCAAGACGAGTTTCGCCCGCGCCCTGGTCGAGGCCGCGGGCATGACCGCCCTCGAGGCGGTCCAGCCGCGCGGGGACGAGAGCGGTTCCAAGCGGCTGGCCATCCATACGGCCTGCGTCTGGGCCCAGGGCAATCCCGAGCATGTCGTGGTAGCGGACGACGCGGACGGCGTGCTGAACACGGCGGGCGGCTTCTTTCTGCAGGGCGAGGTCCGCGACAAAGGGTGGCTCAACCAGCTCATGGAGGAGCCGGGGCTGCGCGTCGTCTGGATCGTGAACCGGGTCGAGGAGGTGGACGAGGCCGTGCGCAGACGTTTCGCCTTCAGTCTGTGCTTCGGCCGCCTCTCGCGCGCTCAGCGCGTGCGGCAGTGGGCGGGCGTACTGGCCGCGCACGGGGCCGAGGCCCTGCTCGGCGATGGCGAGGTCGAGTCCCTGGTCCGGCGCTTCGACGTCAGCACCGGCGTGGTGGACATGGCCGTGGCCCAGTCCCTGCGCGTGGCGGGCGGCGGGGCGAACGGCGGGGACGACGGCCGCGAGGCGTTCAGGTCCGCCCTGACGCGCTCCCTCGCGGCGCACATGGTGCTGCGCGAGAACGGCAGACGGCTTGCTCCGCCGCAGGGGAGCGGGGAGGGCTACTCCCTGGAGGGGCTCTCCATCGCGGGCGACCTGGCCGGGACCATGCGCTCGCTCAAGGCCTTCGACGGTTGGCTCCGCGCGGACGGCTCGGGCAGGCGGCGCAACTGCAACCTGCTCTTCTACGGCCCCCCGGGCACGGGCAAGAGCGCGCTCGCGCGACACGTCGCCGAGTCCCTGGACCGCGAGCTCCTGGAGAAGCGGTTAAGCGACATCCTCGATCCCTACGTGGGCATGACCGAGCGCAACATCGCAGCGGCCTTCGCCGAGGCCGAGGATACCGGGGCGGTGCTTGTCTTCGACGAGGCGGACTCGCTGCTTTTCTCGCGCGGCCGCGCGCGCCGCTCCTGGGAGGTCAACCAGGTCAACGAGTTCCTGACGTCCATGGAGCGCTTCCGGGGCATCCTGATCTGCACCACCAACGCGTTCGACGACCTCGACGCGGCGAGTCTCAGGCGCTTCGGCTACAAGATCGGCTTTCGGACCCTCGCGCCCGAGGGCAGCCTCTCGTTCTACGGCCGCCTGCTCGCCTCCCTGGCCGCAACGCCGCTGCCGCCATCCGGGGAGGCCCGGCTGCGGCGCATGGAGGGGCTGACCCCTGGGGACTTCAAGGTCGTCCGGGACCGCTTCGACCTCCTCGTGGAGACGGACGGGGAGGCATGCTGCCACGACGCGCTTCTCGACGCGCTCGAGGAGGAGCTCGCGGCGAGGCGGCGGACAGGGGCGGGGAGAATCCTCGGATTCTGAGAGGGCGGCGCCGGGGCTCGCTTACTCGAGCCGTGCCGTGTGGCTGTTGGCGAGTTTGAAAGAAGAGGGAAGAGGTACGAAAATGACCGGGATCGCGAGGGAGAAGGGCCGCCGGGACAGGTTTCTCGGTGCCCTGTTCGGTCTGGCTGTCGGCGACGCAGTGGGATTTCCCCTAAAGTTCATGCCTTACGGTACGTTCCTGCCGGTGTCGGACATGGTGCTCTGGCCCGCAGGGTCTGCGGAGAGCAGGTGGTCTGACGGCACCTCCATGGCGCTCTGTCTGGCCGAGAGCCTGATGATCACGCGGGCTTTCTCGCCCTCCGACCAGATTGGGCGCTACGTCCGCTGGCTCGAGCGCGGGCACATGAGCAGCCTCGGGTACGCCTTCGACGTGGACGGAGCCGTGCGTGGGGCGCTTGCCCGCCACAAGAGGACCTGCGAGCCGTTCTCGGGCGCCGACGATGAGCGATCGGCCACCTGCAGTTGCCTGGCGCGCCTCGCGCCTGTGCCCATGTTCTTCGGCCACGATCCGCGGCAGGCCGTCGAGAAGTCCGGGGAAAGCTCGCGGACAACCCATCAGGCGCGCTGCTGCGTCGATGCCTGCAGGTATTTCGGCGGGCTCCTGTGGGGAGCACTCAATGGGGTGCCCGGCGAGACGCTGCTCGACGGCATCTACGAGCCGTTTCCGGATGCATGGCGGGAGCAGCCCTTGTGCGACGAAGTGCGCGAAGTGGCCGCTGGCTCGTTCAAGAGACGCGAGCCGCCGCCGGCCCTGGACCGCGGGCACGTTGTCGGCGCGCTCGAGGCCGCGCTGTGGGCTTTTCATCGCTCGGGGTCGTTCCGGGAATCCGTTCTCGAGGCCGCCAGCCTCGGCGACGAGGCGGACAGCGTCGCTGCCGTCTGTGGCCAGTTGGCGGGGGCTTGCCACGGCTTCACGGAAATCCCCGTCGAATGGAGTGAGCGGATCGCCATGCGACAGCTTATCGCCAACCTGGCGAATGCGCTTTTTGTCCTGTCGCGCGAGAGCGAGGCGACGGGAGCGGGGCGATGGTGAAGTCCCGGGGTCCGAGAGGAGGGGTGATTGCGCCCCGCGTGCAAATGAGACACTATAACGGAGGGGAGATGATGGCGCACCAGGCGATGAAGGGCGGGCGACGCGACAGGTATCTCGGGGCGCTCTTCGGGCTCGCGGTTGGCGACGCCCTGGGCTTCCCGGTCCAGTTCAAGCGGCCCGGCGAGTTCGAGCCGGTCAGGGGGATGCGCTTCTGGCCCGGGGGCGCGGCCGAGGCCACGTGGTCCGACGACACGTCAATGGCGCTCTGCCTGGCCGAGAGCCTGCTCGCGACGGGCGGCTTCGACCCGGCCGACCAGATGGCGCGCTATGTGCGCTGGCTCGACCACGGGCACCTGAGCAGCCGTGATCGAGCCGTCGACGTGGGGGACACCGTCTACAGGGCGCTGCTCGGCTACAAGAGGACCCGGGAGCCGTTCTCCGGGCCGGACGACGCGTTCTCCGCCGGTAACGGTTCCCTCATGCGCCTCGCGCCTGTGCCCATGTTCTTCGCCGCCGATCCGGCTCTTGCGGTCGAGATGTCGGGCCTGAGTTCTCGTACCACGCACCAGGCGAGGAGCTGCATCGACGCCTGCCGCTATTTCGGCGGACTCCTCGCGGGCGCGCTGCGCGGGGCATCCAGGGAGGAGCTGCTCGCAGGCGTCTACGAGCCGTACCCCGGGGCGTGGGAGGTGGAGCCTTTGTGCGACGAGATCCTCGAGGTGGCAGAAGGCTCTTTCAAGCTGCGCGAGCCGCCGCTGATCCGCGGCACGGGGCACGTGACGCGCTCGCTCGAGGCCGCTCTGTGGGCCTTTTACCGCGCGGAGACGTTTCGGGAGGCGGTGCTCATGGCCGTCAACCTCGGCGACGACGCCGACACGACCGGGGCGATCTGCGGACAACTCGCCGGGGCCTGCTGGGGGTTTTCGACGATTCCCGAGGAATGGAGCGGCTGCGTGGCCCGCTGGCAGCTGATCGCGGACATGGCCAACGCCCTGTGCGACATGGCCGGAAAGGATGCAGGAGACGACGATGTGCGCACCGTTTGAGGACATGCCCGGCGAAAGGCCGTTCCCCCGTTCCTACTGGGTCCTGCAGGGCGGCCTCCTGGCTGGCTGCTACCCGGGCGACCCGGATCCGCGCGAGGCGATGGGCAAGCTGTCCGGGCTCGTGGACTGCGGCGTGGAGACGGTCGTCAACCTGATGGAGGAGGACGAGCGGGACTGGTCCGGCCGGCCCTTTGTCCCCTATGCGGAGGCGCTCCGCGAGATCGCTGCGGGCAGGAACCGGCATATCGAGGTGATGCGCCACCCGGTGCGCGACCGCGACGTGCCGAGCGCGGGGAACATGCGCGTCATTCTCGACGCCATCGACGCCTCCCTGGCCCGCCAGCGGACGGTGTACGTGCACTGCTGGGGCGGCAAGGGCAGGACGGGAACGGTGGTCGGCTGCTTCCTCATGCGCCACGGCCTGGCGGACGCGGACAACGTGCTCGACCACATCGCGCGCCTGCGCCGCCCGGACCCCACCCGCCGCGACCCCGCGCCCGAGACCGAGACGCAGTGCGCGATGGTGCGGGGCTGGGCGGGATGAGCCGCTTGCGTGGGTGGTGGGACAGCGCGCGGGCTTTCGCGGATGGTCTGCGCTCGGCCCTGAAGTTTGCCGAGACGGGAAGGGGAGAGATGAAGGCGAACAGATTGGGCGTCGATGGAGTCGTCCTCAACCAGGAGCAGCGGCTCGCATTGGAGATGATGCGGGACGGGGGGAACGTGTTCCTGACGGGCCGCGCCGGGACCGGCAAGAGCACCGTGGTGCATGCCTATGCCCGAGAGGCCAAGGACGTGGCCCTTCTCGCGCCCACCGGCATAGCGGCCCTCAACATCGGCGGCTCGACTATAAGGGACGTGAACGAAGCAGACTATAGTCCGCATATTAAGGACTGAAACGGAAAATAATTAAATATTTTAGTGCGTAAGAGGGAGGCACCAAGCCATGCCGTCTGTCCTTGCATGGATTGACCATGACTCGAAAGCAAGAGAACGCACGCTTCGCATCCTTTCCCTTTTCCAGGAAAAGGAAAGTCGTGACGAGCTTGGGCTCGGCTCCGTGCGGGACAGCTTTGCCGATCAGTTGTTTCCAGGAACAAGCACGATCCAGACACGCCTTCGCTACATGCTTTTCGTGCCATGGATTTACCATTCGCTAGAAGAGAAGCGACTACCTGCAGAGAGTTTTTCGATCCAGGCTGACAAGCTGGAAAGAGACCTGGTTCAGCCATTGATGGATTCCGATGATCAGGCTGGCGTCTTTGGTAAGACCGCAGGAAAGAGGCTCAAACGGTTGCCCAGCTCCGTCTACTGGGCCGGTCTCGGTGTCTGGGGAATACGCATTACGCCATTCTCGCAGGACGAATATCACAGGCGCATCGACGAAACATACCGTCGCCGGAATACCCTGAAGGCTCTTGAGAAAGACGCAAAGGAACGGGGAGACGACATCGACGTTGAGCAGCGGATGGTCACTCTCAGTTGGCATCCTCGATTGCCAGCACCTCCGGAAGACTTTCCGGGGGCGGTGAACTTCGCTTTATCCAGGGAAGAAGCCGAATTTATTCGGGATCGCATCCAGGTCGCTTGCCCCAACAGTCTCCTCTCGTTCTTGGCACTGCACTGCGAACCCGCCGACACCCAAGCTCCGTGGGAACATCCGGACTACGGCAGCTTTTCCGAACAGCATAAAGAACTCCTGACCCATGCACGGCTGTTCTCGGAGGTGATGCATGGAGCGGCGCTCTCGTACAACGTTCAGCTCGCCAGGCTTCGAAACCATGAAGACCTTGTCGCCGAGCATCAGGCAAGTTTTGACGAATGGACCGCAAATCTTCCCCTGGAGGAGATTCGCTCCTGGTCGGTGAGCCGCCTCTGGGAGTTGACCATGGATCATGGCCACACCGTCACCCCGCAAACGAGATTTTTCGTTCAACAGTGGATCGACCATACCCGGAGGTCCCCCAATGACCTCCTTTCTAACGCAGATGCGCTCACCCTGATCAAAAGAAGGGAAATGAAACTCAAGGGCACGCGTTCCCGATTCAGGAATCAAAGGGCGCTCGAGCAGTGGGGCGGGTACTCCGGCGTCGGAAGACTCGTCTATCGCTGGCCGAATGTGAAGGTGCTTTTGAACGACCTGTACCAGGGGATGAGCCGGGAGGAGAAATGCTGAACCCAAACTCCCGGAGCCTTTATACATCTGCATTGACTCCACCGCCGGGGATGATTTTCGACGAGGCTGTTGCGACTACCTTTTCGATGGACCCAGCCCTGCTGCTTGAGGCTCCTGTCTATCTGGCATTAATGGCGGCGGATGGTCAGACCGATCCTGACCCGTTGTCTGTGCTTGAAGCCATCCGCAGGTACTCGAAACGCATCACCGTTTATGTGCAACGAGGACGGATTCAGGTGCCCCAGATTGCCAAGCCCAACCCCTTGTTTGGGTTCCTGGAGGAAATGGTTGTCGAGGTAACGGCCCCTGGCGGAGGCGTCTTCCATCCGAAAGTCTGGGCAATCCGTTTTGTCAGCCCCGATCAAAGCAGCTCGATGTATCGTCTGGTGGTCCTGACGAGGAATATGACCACCGATCAGTCCTGGGACCTGTCACTTCAGCTCGAAGGGACGATTGCAGGCCGGAAGTCCGAATCAAATAAACCGCTGGCTCATTTCTTCAAGACGCTTCCTGATCTGGCCACCGGAAAAACAGAGCCTGGCAGGAGCGAACAAGCTCGCAGATTTGCGGACGAGTTGCATCGAGTCCAGTGGGAACTCCCCGACGGCTTTGACGAGCTGACCTTCTATCTTCCGGGAACGAAAGCGTATGACTGGGAGCCTCCCATGGCGAATCGGATGGCCGTCATTTCGCCGTTCTGTTCTGATGAGGCCCTGCGAGCATTGACGAGAAAAACCAAGGCCGCTGATGCTCTCATCTCACGTCCGGAGTCATTATCAGCCCTGAAGAAGGAGACTCTCGAGCTCTTCACGCAATGTCTTCATCTGGACGACGCGGCGGAAACCGAGGATGGCGAGGAAGACGACGCCATCGAACAGCCGCTTGCGACCGGCCTCCATGCAAAGGTCTATCTGTTTGAGACCAGGTACTATTCAGACTATACCCATGTGATCATGGGGTCTGCGAATGCAACCAACGCGGCGCTGAATGCTTCGAAGAACGTCGAGATTCTGGTCGGGCTAGTTGGCCGGAAGAGCAAAGTTGGCGGCATCGACGAGCTTCTTGGCGCTGACGGATTAGGTGAATATCTTGTCGACTTTGACACGAGCAAGGAAGCAGAGATTGATGCGCTCCGGCAAGCGGCTGAGGAATCCGTTGAAAGGGCTCGCTCCCTTATAGCTGAAACAGCTCTGTCCATCGAATGCAGTCCGGGATCGAAGGACGGTCTGTGGTCATTGGTGTTGACGGGAGAAATCCCAGCCCTTGAGGGGATCGTCAGTGCTACTGCATGGCCGATAACCGTTACTCGGGACTTCGCGGTGGACATCCTTGACGGCGACGCTCCCGGTGGGATCGGACTCGGAGAGTTCTCCGCCTCTTCTGTAACGGGCCTCATCGCGTTTGAACTTAAGACCAACCATCAGGACGTTTCGGCCCGGTTTGTTCTGAATATTCCCGTTACCGGCGTTCCAGAAGAACGCAACTCTGCCATCCTGCAAACCGTGATCAGCAATCAGGAGGGATTCCTGCGTTATCTCCTACTGTTGTTGGGGGATGATAAGGTATCCGGACTTGATCCAGGTAGTGGCTCCGGGTTTGCCAAATGGTTGGCCCGGTTGGCCGACGGTGAAGATATCCCGCTACTGGAAGAGCTGACCCGCACGTACAGCCGACACCCGGAGCGACTATCGGAAATCTCGGGGCTGGTTCGTGATCTGTCTCAGGGAAGCCAGAATGCGATTATCCCCGAGGATTTTTTGAACCTCTGGACAGTTTTTGAATCGGCTATCGGAGGGCGTGATGCATAGCAACCGCTTTTTATCAGCCCCCGCCTTGGCCGGTCTGAAAGATTTCCAGAGGAAGACCGTGGAGTACGTCTTCAAGCGGCTCTATGGCAATGACCCAACTTCCCGTTTTCTGATCGCCGATGAAGTTGGACTTGGAAAAACGCTAGTCGCCCGGGGAATCATTGCCAAGACCTTGGAGCACCTTCAAGACGAGGTGGATCGGGTCGATGTGATCTACATCTGCTCCAATGCCGCCATCGCGACCCAGAATGTCAATCGGCTCAATGTCAGCGACACGGATGGTTTTTCAATCGCTACACGACTGACGTACCTGCCCAGGCAAGTACGCTCGCTGCGAAAGAACAAGGTAAATTTCATCAGCCTGACGCCCGGTACAGCCTTCGATCATGCCCGCAGTCGAGGCGGGCATGCCGACGAGCGGGCGATTCTCTATCGGATGCTGTACGACTTGCCCCTGGCGCAAAATGAACGGCGTAGACGGCTGCGCGTAGGCCTCCTCAACATTCTTCAGGCGAAAGCAGGTAAGGATAACTGGCGAGCCAAGGCCAAAAACCTCCCAGCAGAGGATCTGGACACAGACCTTTCCAAGGCCTTTCGCCGGGCTGTCCTTGAGGATGCCGAACTGTATGCGGCCTTGAAGGAAGGCTGTGAACGCTTTGCCCGATACCGGGACTACAGCAGAATTCCTTGGGAGGACTCTGAGCTTCGCTACGACCTGATCGGAAAACTCAGAATCAAGCTGGCGTCAGTGTGCCTTTCCGCGCTTGAGCCCGATTTGGTCATCCTTGATGAATTCCAACGATTCAAGCACCTGTTGGATGGCGATGATGAAGCCTCCATGCTGGCGACCTCGCTCTTCGAACATCCCGACGTTCGCGTTCTCCTGCTGTCCGCAACGCCCTACAAAATGTTCACCCTCGACCAGGAGAATGACGAAGACGACCACTATCCAGATTTCATCAGGACACTGAACTTCCTCTTCAATGATTCCGGCAAGGTCGATGCGGTCAAAAATCTCTTGTCAGAGCATCGAACAACGCTCCACGCCTGCGCAAAGGGCTCCGTATGTCACCCGGGAAAAAAAGCCGAACTTGAACGAGCGCTCCTGAACGTCATGTGCCGAACGGAGCGGGTCGCGACGACTCGAGATCACAACTCGATGCTGACTGAGATTGAACGGACGGCTCCCCTCACGCCAGCGGATCTTCAGCACGCCGCGACGGTTGACGCGGTAGCAATCTGCGTTAAGGCCGGGGAGCCAATCGAATACTGGAAGTCTGCGCCTTACTTGATCAACTTTTTAAAACACTATGAGCTGAGGCATAAGCTGGATGCCCAGTTGAATTCCCCTTCAGATGCTCTTCGCGAAACTCTTTCGTTGGCAAATGGGCAGTTGCTGACGAAGGACAAACTGGAAGGCTATCAGGCTCTCGATCCTGCCAATCCGAGGATGCGCGTACTTTTCGAAGACACGATTGATAAGGGCATGTGGCAGCTTTTATGGATGCCGCCGTCTATGCCGTATATTGAGCCTGGTGGCGCATACCGGGGCAAGGATGGATTGACCAAGGCCCTTGTTTTTTCCTCCTGGAGTGCTGTTCCGGACGCGGTTGCATCAATTTGCTCCTACGAAGCCGAGCGGAAGATGATCGCCGGAACCTCGGTTTCTCACAGCGAAATCTATGACAAGATTAAGCCATTGCTGCGATTTGCGGTGGCCTCAAACGATAATCGCCTGACTGGTATGCCGGTTATTGCCTGGTTGCTGCCGTCCCCAACCCTTGCCACCAAGATTGATCCGCTCAAGATTGCCCTGGGCCATGGCAACGGGCCAGTGGACGCCCAGGAACTGAGGAACGAGGTCAAGGCTCTTTGCCGCAGTTTGGTAGAAACCCTGCCTGGTGCTGGAGAAGGGACGCGAGCTGATGAGCGATGGTATTGGGCGGCTCCCATTCTTCTCGATTCTCATAACGGATTGTTGGACTGGTGCAAGAGCCATTCGGGATGGAGATTTGCTACACCGGACCATGAATCTGGCACCCATTTCAAAGCTCATATCGACTTGCTTGTCAGCATGGCAGAGGACAACACTCCTCTCGGTCCTCAGCCGGATGATCTGGTCGATGTGCTTTGCGATCTGGCTCTTGCCGGTCCTGGCGTCTGTGCCTTGCGAGCACTTCGCCGTATCGGTGCCGAGCTCGACGCGGCCGATCCAGACCTTCTGTCGGCCGCAGCCAGAATCGCCTTCGGCTTTCGATCGCTTTTCAATATGCCGGAGACGATTGCCATGCTACGAGGCTCCGGCGAGGATTCTTATTGGCGGTTGACGCTTCAGTACGGTGTCGACGGCAATCTCCAATCGGTGCTCGATGAATATGTGCATGTCCTTCGAGATTCTTTGGGTCTCCAGGAGCAATCACCGAAAAAACAGGTGGCTGGCATAGCTGAGTGCATCCAATCGGTGTTGTCACTGCGGACCGCTCAGATTCGAATCGACGAAATAAAGGTGTCTGGAAAAGGCTTTGCTTTTGATGACTTTAACACCCGCTGTCGTTTTGCGCTCCGGTTCGGGGATATTCGAGACGACAACAACCAGGCTCTCGTTCGCGCCGACTCGGTGCGGGATGCCTTCAACTCACCATTTCGTCCTTTCGTTTTGGCGTCGACCTCAATTGGTCAGGAAGGTTTGGACTTCCACACTTGGTGCCATGCGGTGGTCCATTGGAACCTGCCTTCCAATCCTGTTGATCTTGAACAACGCGAAGGCCGGGTCCATCGCTATAAAGGGCATGCTGTCAGGAAGAACATTGCGGAACGGTATGGTCTGACTGCTCTTTCTATGGCGCATGAGGAAAGTGACCCGTGGCAGAGCCTTTTCCATATTGCGGCCCAGCAAAAATCCAATGGGCATTCCGATCTCATCCCGTATTGGATCTTCGAGGATGGTTCCGCCCGGGTGGAGCGCCGCATCCCGCTTCTCCCATATAGCAAGGAGGTTGGGAAGCTCAAACGGCTGAAGCAAGGGTTGGCCCTCTATCGTATGGTTTTCGGTCAACCCCGCCAGGAGGACCTGCTGTTCAGCCTCAGCCAGAACGGCAACAATGAGTCAGCGGATTTTGCCGATTGGCTGATTTCGCTTCAACCTCCACAAATTGAGCCTGATGAATAAAAACTATCCTTATCAATAAGTCCGTTTCCCTGGGAGGCATAAATCAAGAGGTGCTGCTAATCAAAAAAATATCATTCCCTTTACCCGCAACTTCGTCCCCACATGTTTGCCGCTGATTCAGCATTATGGCTGGCGTCTTCTTACCAGATCTCATGGTGAAAATTGACCTACTCGGACTGCGGATTGAACGGGCTGCATTTGGTAGCGAGAGAAACAGGAGCCCTGCCGATATTCTTGGCTTGCCGCTCTGCCGCAACTCCGAGCAGCTGATTCCTCCGAAATCGTGGTTTGCGCCATTCAGTCGGCCGGCTTCGGCATCGAAGACCTTCGGGATGATGGTCGTAGCGCCTCCATCGGCAGGTCCGTGTTCACGGCTGCCTTGACCGACGACCGGGGCAAGGAGTGGCGCGCCGACCATGTCGAGGAGAGGATGCTGATCCAGCCGTAGCGAACAGTCGAACAACGTTCGGGTGCGCCTGCCACGCTGCGAGTCCGAGAGGAATCATGCTTGCAGCGCCCGCCGCACCACTTCCGGGGCCACCTCGATGACACGCAGGTAGGCCCTGGCCGCCGGATCTGGCTTCCGTTTTCCCTGCTCCCAGTTTCGCAACGCATGCAGCGAAAGCCCGAACGAGGCCGCAAAAGCTGCCTGGGTAAGGCCGGTGCGCCGTCGGATGGCCTTCACGTCCACCTGGGCGGGCACATGCACCCTGTACTGCTCCTCGGGCGCTTCACCCCGGGCGAGGGAAAGAGCCTCCTTCATGCCGTCGAGGATACGAGCTCCACTACTCATGTCCGCCTCCCTGCGTACGCCGCAACCAGCATGGTCGACAGCTTCTTCATTTCGTTCCGTTCCGCCTTGGTCAAATTGGACTTCTCGTTTTTTCCGTAAACGCTCAGTGCGAAAAGCGGCATGGCTTCGGAGTGAAAGAAGTAGATGACGCGAAATCCGCCGCTCTTGCCGCCTCCCTGACGTGCCCATCGCAGCTTCCGCACGCCGCCCGTGCCCTCCATGACATCTCCGGCAGTCGGGTTGAAACCAGCTCCAGGCATTCTTCCTCCTCCCTCAGCCCTTTCACGTCGCGCCGAAAGGACGGGGGGCTCGATGACCGTGACGGGCACGTTCTCCATGGCGTGATGGTAGGCCATTGGACTATTTTGTCAAGAGAACCCGACAAGCGCCCCTTGGCGCCGATCTTGTGGTTTCCGTCGCTAGTCCTGACAACGTTCGGCCCGGTCTGTTTTACTCGCTGCTTCTTCCTGAGCGTGGTCGACGACTGGGTCAAAACAGGGTACAAACAGGGGTCAAAAGTGGGGTCAAACGGCCTTGCGCGACGCCCCGCGGCTTGAGAATTTGCTGTAGAAATGCGGCCAGTTAGCCTGGAAACGACGAAAAGTGGTGCCGAATCTCCCCTTCGGCACCAGAAAGTCAAAGGGTTTCAGCTAACTGCTGGAACCCTTTTTCTTTTCTGTCATCATCCCGATTTTCCTTTCGGCCGGAGGCGCGGATTCTTTCGTGCCTGGATGTGTATGAGGCCGTGCAAGGCAGGCGCAACCCCCACCGTAGCGCAGCGGGCCCTTTGCTTCCTGGCCGGATTGGCGGCGAATGTCCGTTTGCCTCCACGTGGGAATGGTTGTTATGCTTGCGCCGCAGGGAGTTCCGCCTGTCGGGGCGGGAGGCACGGTCACGACGCCAGGCAGGACCTGGAAGGGGACTCATGGACAGCATCGTTTCGCTGGAGATGCCTGCGGATATCGTCTTCGCGCGGGTCGCGACCTCGGCGGCGGAGACGATGGCCGTCTCGCGCGGACTTGCCAGGCGCGAGGCCATGCGTTTCCAGCTGGTCGTGGAGGAGTTCTTCACCTTCCTCGCCCAGGCGGCCCCCGAAGGACGGTCGCTGCGCGTGACGCTCACCGGCAGGCCGTACCAGGTCGCCGCGGAGTTCGTCTTCCAGGCCTCGTCCCTGAACATGGGCGCGCTCAACGCCTGCAGCGACGCGTCGCTCGACTGCGACGACGCCTCGCCGGACCTCGGCCTGATCGTAGCCGGACGCGCGGCGGACCGCTTCAGCATCGAGCGCGACGGGGAGTCCTCCTTCACCCTGCGCGCCGAGGTGGACAAGGCCTACCCGGCCCTGGAGGCCGCCCCGGCGTCCGTCTCGCCCAGGCCGCCGTTGCACGCGACCACGGAGCGCGACCCGGACATGCTCCTGCGCGCCGCCATGCTGGCCACCGCGCGCTATCCCGCCTGGCACTGCCCGCCGAGCTTCAAGACTCCGGGCAAGTTCGTGGACAAGGTCCTGGCGGGCCGCTTCTCCCACGTCGCGGCCCTGGACGCCGCGGGCAACCCGGCCGGGCTCATCTGCTGGACGCGCTCGGGCGAGCGCGGACTGTCCTTCTTCGGCCCCTTCGTCTTCACCGCCGCGGCCGAGGGCGCGGCCGTGGCCCGCATGCTCATGGACGGCTTCCTGGGCGAGGTCGCCCGGGACGACGCGGAGATCGTCTTCAGCGAGCACGCCACGGACGACATGCCCGAGGGCTACTTCGAGTCGCTCGGCAGCCTCGTGCGCCACGATGCCGCGGCTGGGGACGATACGCAGGGCGGGCAGTGCGAGCAGCAGGTGCTCTACCGCCACCTGCGCGAGGACATGGGCGCCACGGTCTGGACCGACCCGGCCCTGGAGGCCTTCCAGCGCGACGTCTACGACCGGCTGGCCATGTGCCGCGACGTGCTCGCGGCCGCGCCCGGCACGACCGCCCCGCGGCAGCATTCCCTCTTTTCGACCATGGCCGACGCGGCCAAGGGGCTGGCCGTGCTCCGGCCGCTGCTGGGCGGCGAGGACGTGGCGAAGAACCTTTCCGCCCACATCCGCGCGCTTTCGGACAAGGGCATCGAGAACATCCTGCTCTACCTGGACCTCTCCCGCGCCTGGGAGGCCGCCCTGGCCGGACCGGCCCTCGAGGCGGGCTTCGCGGCTCGGCTGATCATCCCTCACGCGGGCCGCTCGGACGTGGCCGTCTTCCAGTATGCGTCGGCTCGCTGATCTCGTCCCGCCGCACGTCCTCGAGTTCGAGAGCTACACTCCGAGCCGCCCGGACGAGATGCTGAAGCGGCAGTACGGGGTGGACCACCTCTACCGCCTGAACAACAACGAGAACGCGCTGGGCCCCCCGCCCGCTGCGCGCGAGGTCATCGCCGCCTTTCCTCCGGCGCAGGGCGCGGTCTACCCGAACGGGGACTGCTTCTTCCTGCGCCAGGCGCTGGCCGAGGCCTTCGGCAAGTCGCCGGAGCAGTTCCTGGTGGGCAACGGCTCCTGCGAGGTCATCACCTCGGTCATCAAGGCCTTCTGCCAGCAGGGCGACGCCATCGTCACCGCGGACAAGACCTTCGCGGTCTACGAGTGGGTGGCCGCCTTCTCCGGGGTGGAGCCGCTCCTCGTCCCGCTCAGGGACTACGCCCAGGACCCCGAGGCCATGCTCGCCGCGATCACGGAGCGGACCAAGATCGTCTTCGTGTGCAATCCGAACAACCCCACGGGCACGTGGTGGGATCGGGACACGCTGGAGGACTTCCTGCGGCGCGTGGACGGCCGGGTCGTGGTGGTGCTGGACGAGGCCTACCGGGAGTTCGTGGACTCGCCCGACTTCCCGGACGGCATGGAGGTCATGGAGCGCCACCCGAACGTGCTGGTCTTCCGCACCTTTTCCAAGATGTACGGGCTGGCCGCCTTCCGCATCGGGTACCTCTGCGGACCGCTCGAATGCGTGGACTTCGTGCGCCGCACGCACCTGGTCTACTCGGTCAATTCCGTGGGCCAGGCCGCGGCCAGGGCCGCGGTCGCGGACGGCTCCGACCACGTGCAGGCCACGCGGCGCATGGTCGACGAGGCGCGTGGCCGCCTGCGCGCGCTCTTTAGCTCGCTCGGGCTCGAGCACGTCTCGGGCGCGGGCAACTACATCATGGCCCGCGTGCCCATGTCCGACACCATGCTCTACCGCCTGCTCATGCGTCAGGGCGTGATGGTCCGGACCATGACGGGCTTCCGCTTCCCCAACTGGATCAGGGTGACGCTCGGCCTGCCTCCGGCCATGGAGGCCTTCGAGACCGCTTTCCGCAAGGCGCTGGAGAAGCGATGAGCGCACATCCGGCATCCTCTCCCGACCTCGCGGCCGAGCCAGCGCGGCTCTTCGGCTACGACTTCACGGTCCTGCTTCTGGCCGCGACCTTCGGCTTCTGCAACATCGCCGTGTTCTACGGCCTGGCGAGCCACCTGCGAAAGCTCGGCATCGACCCGGCCTGGCAGGGCGTGGTCATCGCGGCCGAGCCCATGGCGGCCTTTCTCACCCGGCCCTTCCTGAGCGTCTGGCTGACCCCTCGCCAGGCCCTCGTGACGGCGCGCGCGGCCCTCGTGGCCACGGGCCTCGTCCTGCCCTGCTACATGCTGGCCTCGAGCGTCCCGGCCCTGATCGCGGTGCGCGTGGTCCACGGGCTGGCCTTCGTCTGCCTGGTCAGCGCGGTCATGGTCCTGCTCGCCAAGACCGTCCCGGCCCCGGCCGCGGGCCGCGCCTTCGGCCTGTTCTCCCTCTCCGCCCTGGTGCCCTACGCGATCATGCCGCCGTTCACGGAATGGCTGCTCCTGCGCGTGGGCGGCGAGGCGCACGCCTACGCCTGGACGGCGCTCCTGACGCTGCCCTCCCTGGCCCTCTTCGTGCCCCTGGGGCGCCGCCTCGGCCGCGACTCCTTCAGCGAGGAGGAAAAGCGGCGGCCCTCCCTGGCCGAGGTGCGCGCCGACGTGTCGCGGCCGTCCATCGCCCTGCTGCTGGGCGCGAATCTGCTGCTCTTCGCGGGCTCCACGCAGATATTCTTCTTCCTCAAGCCCTTCGCCCTGTCCGCGGGCGGGCTCGATCCTGCGCTCTTCTTCACGGTCTGCACCGCGGCCTCCATCGCGGTCCGGGTCCTGGCCGGGCCGTTCTACGACAGGCTGCCGCGCGCCGCGGCCAGCCTGTCCGGCCTCCTGGGGCTGGCCGCCTGCGCCGTTCTCCTGGCGACGACGCGCGGCGAGGCCGCCTTCCTGGGGCTGGCCGCCGTCTACGGCCTGCTGCAGGGCGTCTCGCTGCCGCTCCTGAACGCGGCCATGTTCCTCACCTCCGAGCCCAGGCTGCGCGGCATGAACATGAACCTGATGCTCTTCATGATGGACGCGGGCTACACCTTCGGCCCCCTGGCCGCGGGCGGGCTGCTGGAAGCGGGCGGCGGATACGCCGGGCTCTTCACGGCGAGCGCGTGCTGCTTTCTGGGCTCGGCCGGGCTGCTGGCCCCGCTGGCGCTGCGCGAACTGCGCAGCCCCAGGCGGGCTCCCAAGCGGGCCTGAGGGAGAGGGAAGAAGGGGTTTTGCCGCCCGCTCAGGACGGCGGGGCCAGGCGCAGCAGCAGATTGCCCGCCACGTCCCGGCGGTAGGCGGCCGAGGCACGCAGGTCGTCGATGGGCGCCACCTCTTCGCGTACGGCAGCGGCGGCGCGGGAAAGCGCGGCCTGGTCCAGGCGGCGGCCCAGGAGCTCCCGCTCGGCGTTCAGGCAGCGCACCACGGTCGGCCCGACGCTGCCCAGCGCGAGCCTGGCCTCGACGACCACGTTGCCCGGGCCCGTCCGGACCAGGGCGGCCAGGCTGACCACGGCGATGGCCAGGGCCTTGCGCCTCCCCACCTTCTCGAAATGCTGCACCACACCGCTCCCGGCCTCGGGCACGGGCACGAGCACGGCGGAGACGATCTCGCCGGGGCCGAGCAGAGTCTTCCCCGGCCCGGCGATGAACTCGGCCAGGGGGAGGCGGCGCGCGCCCCCGCGCGAGGCGAGCTCCAGCTCTGCGTCCAGGGCGTAGAGGGGGGGCAGGGTGTCGCCCGCGGGCGAGGCGGTGACGATGTTCCCGCCGATGGTGCCCATGTTGCGCACGAGGGGCGAGCCGAGCACGGCCAGGGCCCGCGCGAGAATGGGCAGGCGCTCGCGAAGCCCGGGATTCCCGAGCAGGCTCGTGTGGGTCTCGCAGGCCCCGAGGCGCAGCAGGCCGCCCTCCTCGGACACGCCGCGCAGTTCCCCTATCCGCTCGAGGCAGGCCACGAAGCCCGGCGCCCGACCCCGGCGGCGCGCCAGCAGGTCCGTGCCCCCGGCCATGGGAACGGCCCCGTCCGCGAGCAGGGGCCAGAGCTCGGAAAGGCTCTGCGGCAGGAAGACGCCCGCGCTCATGCCGCCCCCTCCCCGTTGCCGTCCGCCTCGCGCATGGCCCGCGCCGCGGCCAGGGTGGCGTCCACGATCTTCACGTAGCCCGTGCAGCGGCAGAGGTTGCCGGAGACGGCCTCGCGCACCTCCTCGCGGGTGGGGGAGGGGTTTCGCGCCAGCAGGTCGGCCGCGGCCATGGTCATGCCCGGGGTGCAGTAGCCGCACTGCACGGCCCCGTGCGCCGCGAAGGCCGTCTGGATGGGATGGGGACGCTCGGGCGTGCCGAGCCCTTCGGCCGTGGTCACGGAGCATCCCTCGAGCTGCGCCGCGAGCATGAGGCAGGAGAGCCGTGCCGCGCCGTCCACGAGGATGGTGCAGCCGCCGCATTCGCCGGAGCCGCAGCCCTCCTTGGCGGCCGTGAGTCCCAGGTCCTCGCGCACGAGGTCGAGCACCCGCCTGTCCGGCCGGGTCGTGAGCGTCACGGGCTCGCCGTTCAGCGTGAAGCGAAGTGTGATATTCGTCATGGGAGCACTCGTTTCCTGTTTTCGCGTAAAGCCTGAAGCACGCGCTCCGGCTCCACGGGGATGCTGTCCACGCAAAGCCCGACGGCGTCCTGCACCGCGCCCGCGATGGCCGGGGCCGGGCCGTGGATGCCGACCTCGCCCATGCCCTTCAGTCCATAGGGGCCGCTCGGCTCGTCGCCGTCCACAACATGGCACTCGAGGTCCGGCAGGTCCCGGGCCGTGGGCACCAGGTAGGTGGTCAGGTCGCCCGCGCGCATGCGGCCGTCTTCCAGGCAGAGGTCCTCCATGAGGCCGAAGCCCACGCCCTGGGCGGCCGCGCCCTGCACCTGCCGCTCCACGCCCTGCGCGTTCAGCACCCGGCCGCACTCCACGGCCGTGACGCACTCCTTGAGCTCCACCTGGCCGGTCAGCTCGTCCGCCTCCACGGCGCAGACGCAGGCGCCGTGGGAGAAGAAGCGGTGGGGGAAGCCCAGCCTGAACTCCTCCCCGGTCTTCGGCGGGTCCTGGACCACGGGCATGACGAACTGGTCCACGCAGATCCTGTCGTCGCGCTGCAGCATGGAGCCGATCATGGACAGGGGGACGAAGCGGCCCGTGGCGTCGTCCACCACGGCGCCCGGCGCGAGCCGAAGCCGCGCAGGCTCGTCCGCGAGGAGCACCAGGGAGGCGCGCGCCGCGAGCTTGGCGCGCATGGACGCGCAGGCCCTGAGCAGGGCGTTGCCGAAGGTGTAGGTGGAGCGGCTGGCCGAGGAGGAGCCCGCGGGCAGGCAGAGCCTGGTGTCCGGCTCGACCAGCTCGAAGGCCGAGATCTCCTGGTCCAGGGCCTGGGCCGCGATCTGCACGAAGGCCGCGGCGTTGCCCTGTCCCATGTCCGGCACGGAGTTGTAGATCCTGAAGGTTCCGGCGCGGGTCAGCTCCAGCTTGGCCGCGGCCGCGTCCGGCAGCCCCCGGCCGTAGCCCATGGCGTTGCAGCAGGCCGAGATGCCCACGCCCCGGCGCTTGAAGGCCGGTGCGGCGCGCTTCCACTCCTCGCGCCCCTGCCATGCGGGATGCGCCATGAGCGCTTCCAGGCACTGTGCCGCGCCCGTGGGCGACTCCACGGCCACGCCCGCGCTGTTGGTCCCGCCCGTGCGAAGCGCGTTTTTGAGGCGCAGCCGGGCCGGGTCCAGGGAAAGCCTCTCGGCCAGGGCGTCCAGCATGCGCTCCAGGGCGAAGCTCGCCTGGGCCACGCCGAAGCCGCGAAAGGCCCCGCCCACGGGATTGTTGGTGTAGACGCAGAAGCCCTCGGCGCGCGCGTGGGGGATGTCGTAGGGGCCGCCCGCATGCTCCAGGGCCAGGGCCATGATCTCCGTGCCCAGGTGCGCGTAGGGGCCGGAGTCCAGGTGCATGACGCTGTCGAGGGCCACCAGGCGGCCGTCGCGCGCGGCGCCCAGGCGCAGGCGCATGCGCGCGCCGTGGCGCTTGTAGCCGGAGAGGAAGTTCTCCTCGCGGGAGAGGCACATCCTCACCCAGCGGCCGCCCGCCTTGAGCGCGGCCAGGGCCAGCAGGCACTGCACCGTGGCCCCGTCCTTGCCGCCGAAGCCGCCGCCGAGATAGGGCGCGCGCACGCGCACGCGCATGGGATCGAGCCCCAGGGCGTGGGCGATCTCGAAGCGGTCGCGAAACGGCGCCTGGGTGGAGACGACCATCTCGATGCCGCCGTCGCGCGTGGTCCTGGCCGTGCCGTTGGCGGGCTCGAGAAAGGCGTGGTCCTGCATGGGCGTCGCGAACTCGCCTTCCACCACCACCTCGCAGCCGGAAAGCGCCGCGCGGGCGTCGCCTTTCTCCACCAGGCCGTGCGAGAGCAGGTTGCCTTCCTCCCGGCCCGGGTGGACCGGCGGCGCCTTTGGATCGAGGGCCTGCAGCGGGTCGAAGACGCCGGGCAGCGGCTCGAGCTCCACGCGGACGAGGGGGAGGGCCAGGGCCAGGGCCTCGCGGCTTTCGGCCACCACCAGGGCCACGGCGTCGCCCGCGTGGCGGACGCGCTCCCCGGCCAGCACGGGCTGGTCCTTGTGCACGATGCCCTGGCGGTTGCTGCCCGGCACGTCCGCCCGCGTGAGCACGGCCACGACGCCCGGCACGGCGCGCGCCTCGTCCGTGCGCACGGCCAGGATGCGCGCGCAGGGCACGCCCGCGCGCCTGGCCCCGGCGAAGAGGCACTCCGGCGGGGCGACGTCCGTGCTGAAGCGTTCGGCGCCCGTGGCCTTGGAGAGGGTGTCGCGGTGCGGGTAGGGCTGTTCCTGGCGTGCGGCCATGCGGTTCGCCTCAGCCCCTGGCCCGGACGTCGGCCAGGCCTTCGGCCTTGACCTCGTCCCACTCCGCGCGGATGCCCGCGAGCAGGTCCTTGGCCTTGTCCGCGTAAAGCAGGATGCCGTCGAACTCCGGCTCCACGTAGAACTTCTGCATGAACAGGCCGTCCGGCCCGAACCACAGGGGCAGGAGGCCGCCCAGGACGAAGCCGCGCCCGCGCAGGGTCTCTGCCGCGAAGACCGCGCCGGGCTCCCCGGCGTTGATGAAGACCTGGGCCAGGGCCAGGCCGTGGCGTCTTGCCTCCGCGTCGATCGCCTCGGCGCGCTCGGCGAAGTCCGCGCCCACGTGCAGCGCCTGCACGCGCATCACGCCCGCGTCGTCGAAGACCCGGCTGTCCAGGGTGCTCTTCGCGGCGGCCGGGGCGTCCATGTCGCTGAAGCGCAGCTCGCGGTCCAGGCTGAAGCCGGAGAGGATGGTTTCGAGCGGCGCGCGGTAGCGCTCGGGCAGGTGCAGCTCCCTTCGCCGGTCGCGGACCACGAGGGTGGAGATCAGGCAGCTCACGCGCTGCGCCCCGGCGCCCTCGTTCTCGTAGGCCCCGGCAGGCATCAGGGAGATCTCCAGGCCGCATTCGGAATAGCCCCGCCGCACGCCGAGCTTCTGGGTGGTCAGGTGGTTGCACACGGCCTCGCCGAAGAAGCCCTTGGCCTGCGGCATGGTGTGCGCCAGACGGTCCAGCTCTCGGGTGATCTCGAGCGCCATGCGCGTGCCCCGGTACTCGGGCGCGATGAGCATCTGGCCGTACTCGAACAGGGCCTTGTTCGGGGGGGAGCTCTGGTAGTAGGCCCCCTGGCCCGCGATGGCCCCGGATTCGAGCCGGGCCACGACCGTGAGGAGCCTGCCCTCGGCGTTCAGCCGCTCGATGGCCTCGGGCACGTAGTAGTCGGCCACGGGATACCTGTCGCCGTAGATCGTGTGGAAGAGCTGGGCCACGCCCTGGCCGTCCCCGGGCTCGAGCAGGCCGATGCGGTATTTGAGTCCCGGCGCCACGTCGCGCCACGCGGCCTTCAGGCTCGCTATGGCCGCGGCCTTCTCGGCGTCGGGAGCCGCCTCGGGCGCGGCTGCCGCGTCCAGCTGCCCGCGGATGTAGGCCGCGAAGTCGTCCAGGGTGCGCAGCGAGAAGGAGGCGCGCTCGTCGACGGCGATGCCGAAGCGGCCTTCCACGGCCAGGGTGAAGGCGGGGTAGTCCAGGGAATCCACGCCCTGGCGCAGCAGGGGGGCCGAGGGCTCGACCGCTTCGGCCGTGGCCTGGTCGACGCCCGCCTCGACCAGGAGTTCCCGCAGAATTTCCGTGCTCACGTCCATGTCCGGCTCCTGTCGGCTGATGTCTGTGGAAAGATTTCTAGTTCCCGCGCAGCCTGAAGCGCTGCACCTTGCCCGTGGCGGTCTTGGGCAGCTCGGCCACGCACTCGAAGCGCGCCGGGCACATGTGCTCCGGGAGCGCGCGCAGGAGGTGGCCGCGCCACTCGAGCGTCAGGGCCTTGCCCGGCTTCGCGTCCCCGGCCGGGACCACGAAGGCGCAGACGAGATCGAGCCCGCCCACGCGGCAGGCCGCCACCGCGCACTCGGCCACGGCCGGATGGCGCAGAAGCGCCTCCTCCACCTGCACGGGCGAGACCCACTGCCCGCCGGACTTGAGCATGTCGTCGCTGCGGCCCTGGTGGTAATACCAGCCGTCGCGCTCCTCGAAGACGTCGCCGGTGCGCACCCAGCCGTCGGGGAGCATGGTCTCGCGGTCCTTGTCCGGCCTGTTCCAGTAGCCGCGGCAGAAGCTCTCGCCGCGGACGAGCAGGTGCCCCTTGGCGCCCGCGGGCACGTCGCGCCCCTCGTCGTCCACCAGGCGGGCCTCGAAGCCGGGCACCACGCGTCCGACCGAGCCCGGCCTGCGCTCTTCCCTGGGGTTGCAGATGAAGACGTTGCAGGACTCGGTGGAGCCGATGCCGTCGAGGACGGCGGAGCCGGTCAGACGCTCCCACTCCTCGAAGAGCAGCGCGGGCAGGGCCTCGCCCGCGCTCACGCACAGGGGCGTGACGCTCTCCTTCATGGCCGGTTCGAAGGCCCGGATCATGGCGTTGTAGAGCGTGGGCACGCCGAAGAAGGCCGTGGGCCTGTGCGCGGCCATGAGGTCGTAGATGTCGTAGGGCCCGGGCTTGCCGGGGAAGAGCACGGTTGCGGCGCCCGCGGACAGGGGCAGGACGAGGCTCGCGAGGAGCCCGTAGGCGAAGAAGAGCTTGCTCGAGGAGAGCACCACGTCCGCGGGGCCCAGGCCGAGAATCGGGCCCCAGGTAGCGGCGGGCCGCAGCAGGTCGGCCTGGCGGTGGGGCACGCCCTTGGGCCGCCCGGTGGAGCCCGAGCTGTAGAGCATGAAGCCGAGCGCGTCGTCCGCCGCGGGCAGCGGCGCGAAATCGGGCGCGAAGTTCTGCAGATCTTGCGGCCCGTCTCCGTCGCAGACGACTGCCGGGCAGTCCGCCGAGGCGGCGGCCGCGGCCGCGTGGCCCTCGACCGTCAGGAGGAGCCGCGAACCGGAGTCGGTCGCGAAGAAGGCGTAGTCCTCGGGCTTCAGAAAGGTGTTCACGGCCACCGGACAGGCGCCCGCGAGCATGGCCCCGAGAAAGGCCGCGGGAAAGGCGGGCGAGTCGGGCAGCACCAGGAGCACCCGCTCCCCCGGCGCGACTCCCTGCGCGGCGAAAAAGCCCGCGAACCTCCGGGCCCTGCCGCGCAGTTCCCCGTAGGAGAGCGTTCCGCCTGCGTGGAGATAGGCCGTCTTGCCTTCGCACGACGCGCCCACGCGGTCCAGCAGCTCGGAGGCTGCGTTGTGCACTCGCCTCATGCGTCCTTCCGTTTGCGGCTGCCGCCGACGCGGCCCGAAAGTGATGGTGCCGGGATGCGGGAGATGCCGCCGGGGCAAGCCGTTCGAGCAGCGCCCGGACACGGTCTGTCCCGGTGTCGGGCGGCCTCTTTGCCCGGCAGAACCTTTCGGCTGTCTATACTCGTCCCCAATAGGCCCGTCCAGGGCCATGTCCGGCGTCGGCCCGGCCAGCCTGCGCTCCCTGCCCGCCGCGTGGCGGAAATATTCATATAGTCAGTAATGACAATGGATTAATGTGAAGATTGCCACATCTCTTTTATTCCGCAATAAGGTGCCGGGAAGAGGAGATTTTCATGCGCCCAGCATCACGCATCATATCCTGGCTGCGACCGACCACGCTCCAGTCGCACCTCATTCATATGGTGCTCGCCCTGGTCCTCATCCAGATCGGCGTAAGCTGGTACGTCATCTCCGGCCTGGCGGCGAACATCTTCCGCGAGCAGATCGGCATGACCGCCCTGCAGACGGCCAGGACGGTCGCCCAGATGCCGACCATCCGCGTGGCCCTCGCCGCCCGCGATCCCCACGGTCTGATCCAGAAGCTCGCCGAATCCCTGCGCACCGAGACCGGCGCGGCCTTCATCGTCGTCTGCGACAAGTCCCAGATCCGCTATTCGCACCCCCTGCCGCAGCGCATCGGCAAGAAGTTCGTCGGTGGAGACACCGGACCGGTCCTGAACGAGGGCAGGTCGTACGTCTCCGAGGCCGTGGGCACCCTGGGCCGGTCCCTGCGCGGCATGGCCCCCGTCTTCGGCGCCGACGGCTCCGTCATCGGCTTCGTGTCCGTGGGCTACATGCTCAGGAACGTGCACCAGTCCATCTCCGCCCACCTGCAAAAACCCCTGCTGTACATCATCGGCATGAGCCTGCTCGGCATCCTGAGCGCCGTGTTCATTGCCGGCCGCCTCAAGAAGCTGACCCTGGGCCTGGAGCCGTCCGAGATCACGAGCCTCTACCTGGAGCGCGTGGCCGTGCTGCGCACCATCCGCGAGGGCGTCATCGCCATCGACACGCAGGGCCGCGTCCGCATCGTCAACCAGGCCGCGCGCCGCTATCTGGGGTTGAACCTGGAGGAGAGGTACGCGGGCAGGACAGTGGAGACCATCCTTCCCGGGGCCGGTCTGCGCAAGGCCCTGCAGACCGGGCTGGCGGAGATCGACCAGGAGCGCACCGTGGCCGGACAGGAGCTGATCTTCAACATCATGCCCGTGTCCAAGGACCAGGCCGTGCACGGCGTGGTGGCCAGCTTCCGGCGCAAGGACGAACTCGACCGCCTGGCCGCGGAGCTGTCGCGGGTCCAGGAATACTCGGAGCTCCTGCGGGTGCAGACCCACGAGTTCTCCAACAAGCTGCACACCATCGCCGGGCTGATCCAGATCGAGGCCTACCAGGAGGCCCTGGACCTCGTGGTCACCGAGTCCACGGGCTACGAGGACTTCATCCGCTTCCTCGGCGAGGCCATCCCGCATCCGGTCATTGCGGCCATCATCCTCGGCAAGTACAATCGCGCCAAGGAGTTGCGCGTGAAGCTGTCCATCGACCGCGACGGGACCCTGACCGACGTGCCGCCGCACATCAGCCAGGAAAAGATCGTGACCGTCATCGGCAACCTGCTCGACAACGCCTTCGAGGCGGTCCTCGGGCAGCCCGAAGACGCCCGCCGGGTCGACATGGCCTTCACGGACCTCGGCAACGACATCGTGTTCGAGATCGAGGACTCCGGCCCCGGCATTCCCGACGACCAGATGGAGCGGATCTTCGAGAAGGGCGTCTCCTCCAAGGGCCAGCGCCGCCGCGGGGTGGGGCTGTACCTCGTCCGCCAGCGCCTGGACGAGCTCGGCGGCCAGATCATGGTCGACCGCAGCCGTCTCGGCGGGGCCCTGTTCACCGTGATCATTCCCAAGGAGAGCCGATGACCACACGGGTGCTCATTGTCGAGGACGACGAGCGCATCGCCGAGCTGCATCGCCGCTTCACCGCCCGCGTGCCGGGCTGCGAGGTCCTGGGCATCGCCCACAGCCTGGAGGACGCCCGGGACATGGCCCGCGCGCTCAAGCCCCATCTCGTCCTCCTGGACCTCTACTTCCCCGAGGGCTCGGGCATGGACTTCCTGCGCGAGCTGCGCCTCGAGGGGCTGGAGATAGACGTCATCCTCATCACGGCGGCGCGCGAGATGGAGCCCCTCAAGGAAGCCCTGCGCGGCGGCGTGTTCGACTACCTGATCAAGCCCGTCACGGCCGAGCGTTTCCACGACTGCCTGCACAAGTTCCACGCCTATCGCCGGCGCCTGCGCGACGGCAGCGCCATCCAGCAGCACGACGTGGATTCCCTCCTGCATCCGGCGGCCACACGCCCCCTCGTCGGCAGCGGATCGCTTCCCAAGGGCATCGACACCCTGACGCTGGGCAAGGTGCGCGGCGTGTTCTCCGCGGACAGCGGGCCAGTGGGCCGCAGCGCGGACGAGGTGGCCGTGCTCATCGGCGTCAGCCGCTCCACGGCCCGGCGCTACCTCGAGTTCCTCATCTCCGACGGCAGCCTGTACGCCGACCTGGTATACGGCAACGTGGGGAGGCCCGAGCGCCGCTACTTCCGAGCCTAGCCTCGTCTTCCAGCGCACGGCCTCGCGCGGGCGAGGTCCGACGCCTCTGCGCCGCCGGGCCGGATCCCGAGGACCGGATCCCGAGGACCGGATCCCGGCGGCCATCCGCGCGCCCTTCGAAATCGCGCCCTCGCGGCCGCGGCGACATCCTCCGCGAACTTTATGACCGCAATCCCCAGAATGGGGATTTCTCTTTTTACGCGCAAAAACGGTTTTTTCCGCCGACCGCTCCTATCCTCCGGCCACGAAACCCGGGGACCATGTCCGGAGTAACCGAAGCCTGCTGGAGGAAGAGTCATGAAACGTCTTTTCGTGTGTGTCGTCGCCATGCTCGCCATTGCCGTGGCCGCCCCCGTATTCGCCAAGACCGTGCTCAAGCTCGGGCACATAGCGGAGCCCAGCCACCCCTATGCCCAGGGCGCCGACTATTTCGCCAAGCTGGTCGCCGAGAAGTCCGGCGGCGATCTCGAAATCCAGATCTTTCCGTCCTCCCAGCTCGGCAACCAGAAGGAGCTGACCGAAGGGCTCATCTACGGCACCATCGACATGGCCCTGACCGGCACCGCCGCCCTCGGCCAGTTCCAGCCCAAGATCTCGCTCTTCGACCTGCCCTTCCTCTTCAAGAACCGCGACCATGCCTACAGGGCCCTCGATTCCGTGGGCATGGACCTGGGCAAGGAGCTCGAGCCGCACGGCATCAAGCTCCTCGGGTTCATGGAGAACGGCATCCGCCATCTCACGAACAACGTCCGCCCGATCAAGACCCCGGCCGACATGGCGGGCCTGAAGATCCGCGTCATGCCCAACAAGATCTACATCGCCACCATGAAGGCCCTGGGCGCGTCGCCCACCCCCATGGCCTTCAGCGAGCTGTACTCCGCCCTGCAGCAGGGCACCGTGGACGGACAGGAGAATCCCAGCGCCCACATCTACACCAAGCATTTCTACGAGGTGCAGAAGTACGCCTCCCTGACCGCCCACGCCTATTCCGCCGAGCCCATGCTCATCTCCATGGCCACCTGGGAGCGGCTGAGCGACAAGCAGAAGACCGTCATCCAGGAGTCCGCGGTCGAGGCCATCGCCTGGCAGCGCAAGCTCTCGGCCAAGGAGGACCAGGACTACTGGGACAAGATCAAGGCCACCGGCAAGATGCAGGTCATCACGGTCGACCGCGAGCTCTTCAAGACGGCGACCCTGCCCGTCTGGAAGGAGTTCGCCAAGACGGTCGGCCAGGACAACATCGACAAGGTCGAGGCCTTGGCCGGCAACTAGCCCGCGCAGCCGCGCCCTGGCCGGAGCTTCCGGCCGGGGCGCGGCCGTCTGCAATCCGGAGGATCCCATGGACAAGCTCCTCAAGGGCGTGCGCACGGTTCTGTACTGGTTTTCCGTCGGCGCCATGAGCGTCATGCTCGTGATCATCTTCGCCCAGGTCGTGACCCGCTACCTGTTCAACTACACCCCGGACTGGTCGGAAGAGCTGGCGCGCTTTCTGTTCGTGTGGGTGGTCTTTCTCGGCTCGGCCCTGATCATGGGGGAGGGCGGGCACCTCGCCGTGCAGATGCTCCCCGGCAAGTTCAAGGGCAGGCCCCTGGGCCACGCCATGGAGATCGTGGTCAACGTCTCCGGTTACGCGTTCATCGGCCTGCTGCTGCGGCAGGGCTGGAAGATGACCTCGATCATGACCTTCCAGCTCTCCCCGGGGCTGAATCTGCCCATGAGCTGGGTCTACGTCGTGATCCCGCTGAGCTCGGTGCTCATGCTCCTGTACCTCTTGCGCGACAGCGTGCGCATCGTGAAGACGCTTTCCGGCCGCGGCGCCGGGCAGGAGGGATAGCATGGATTACGTCCTGCTCCTCACCTTTCTGGGGCTGACCGCCGTCGGCGTGCCCGTGGCCTTCTCCCTGTGCCTGGCCTCGGCCGTGGTGCTGTATGGCTTCATGCACATGCCGCTGGTCATGGTCCCGCAGACGATGTACGCGGGCATCGACTCCTTCTCGTTCATGGCCGTGCCCTTCTTCATGCTGGCCGGGGCCTTCATGTCGGCCGGGGGCGTGACCGCGCGGCTGGTCAACTTCGCCCAGTCCCTGGTCGGCTCCTTCACCGGCGGCCTGGCCCAGGCAGTGGCCGTGTCGGGCATGTTCTTCGCCGCGATCTCCGGCTCCTCGGCCGCAACCACGGCCGCCATCGGCTCGACCATGGTCGACGAGATGGAGAAGAAGGGCTACAGCCGCGCCTGGGCCACGGGCATCGTCGCCTCCGGCGGCACCGTGGGCATCGTCATCCCGCCCTCCATCACCCTGGTCGTCTACGGCGTCATCGCCAACACCTCGGTCGGCGATCTCTTCGTGGGCGGAGTGCTGCCCGGCATCTTCATGGGGCTGTCCATGATGCTGGTCAGCTGGTGGCTGGCCAAGAAGAAGGGGCTGAAGCCCGAAGGCACCTTCTCCCTCGCCAACGTGGGGAAGAGCTTCAAGGACTCCTTCTTCGCGCTCCTGACCCCGGTGATCATCATCGGCGGCATCTACGGCGGCGTGTTCACGCCCACCGAGGCCGCGGCCGTGGCCGCCGTGTACGGCATCTTCGTCGGCATGTTCATCTACAAGGAGCTGAAGCTCAGGGACTTCCCCCAGATCATCTACCAGGCGGTCATCGGCACGACCATCATCATGTTCCTGGTGGGGGCGGCCAACACCTTCGGCTGGCTGCTCACCAACCTGCAGATCCCCCACCACGTCGGCGCCTTCGTGGCCAGCCTGACCACCTCGCCGGTCATGTTCCTGCTGGCCATGAACGTCCTGCTGCTGATCGTCGGGACCATGGTGAACGCCTCGGCCGCGGTGGTCATCCTGACCCCCATCTTCCTGCCCGTGGCCACGCACCTGGGCATCGACCCGCTCTTCTTCGGCGTGCTCATGGTCTGCAACCTGGCCATCGGCTGCATCACCCCGCCGGTGGGCCTGGACCTGTTCGTGGCCAGCGCCATCACCAAGGTGCCCCTGGAAAAGGTCGTCAGGGCCGCCATGCCCTACCTCTTCGCCCTGCTGGCAAGCCTCCTCGTCCTGACCCTGGTGCCGGACATCATCACCATCCTCCCCCGGCTTCTCAGCTGAGGGAAGCGGAGAAGGCCCTCCCGGCGTCGAACCGGGAGGGCGGCCGACGCGCGCGCGGCTCCCGGCTCGGCCGGGGCCGCGCGTATCCGTGACTGTACGGGTGACTGTACGGGTGACTGTACGGGTGACTGTACGGGTGGCGGAACACGGCGGGAAAAAATCGTCCGAGGGGCGTGGAAGCGGGCATCCTCAACCCGCGGCCGGTCGTCCTCGAAGGCCTCTCGACGGCCTTTGAGGGCGGCCGTCGTCCATGGTGCGGGGATCAGCCCTCCGGGGGACGATCCTGCGTGATGACCACCTGGTTGCGGCCGCCGGCCTTGGCGGCGTAGAGGGCGTCGTCGACCATCTTGAGGCCGTCGTCCAGGCCCATGCCGGGCGTGAACTCGCCCACGCCGAAGCTCATGGTCACCGTGATGGCGCGGCCCTCGAATTCGACACGCAAGGAGCGCACCACCTCGCGAAGCTTTTCCGCCACCTGGCTGGCCTGGGCCAGGGTGGTCTCGGGCAGGAGGATCAGGAACTCCTCGCCCCCCCAGCGGCCGCAGTGGTCCTCGCGGCGCAGGCTCTTGCGCAGCGTCTCGGCCACGGCCTTCAGCACCTTGTCCCCGGCCAGGTGGCCGAAGGTGTCGTTGACCGTCTTGAAATGGTCCAGGTCGCCCACGATCACGGCCGTGGGGCAGCCGTGGCGCTCGGCGCGGGAACGCTCCGCCTCCAGCCGCGAGGCCATCTCCCAGCGGTTGGAAAGCCCCGTGAGCAGGTCCGTGCGGGCCATGAGCTCGAGGCGGGTGTTGAGCTCCTGCAGCTGGGACTGGAACGAGTCGCTGATGGTGATGGTCTTGGCGAAGCGGCGCGCCAGCTTGTTGCAGCTCTTGGCCGCCTTGGCGATGTCCGCGGCCAGGGGCGATTCTTCCCGCTCGGCCCGCTGCGCCAGCTCGCGCAGCTCGCGGGTCACCTTGTCCTCGGCCAGGTCCGGGGCTGCCTTGCGCCTGGGACGGCTCGGGATCACGGCCTGCGCGCAGGCGTCCGCGCCCAGGCGGTCCCGCGTGGCGGTCAGGCAGTCCGGGCACAGCCCCTGGCTGAAGAGGACGTCGAGGTTCTGGATGAAGAAGGTCTCCAGCCGCTGCCAGTACTCGTCACCGGCGTGGACCTTGTGGCAGCGCACGCAGACCGGCAGGGCGACCTCGCGCAGGCGGCGCAGCTTGACCGTCATGCGCTCGAGCTCGACCGCCATCTCCTTGGCCTGGGCCTGGTAGGCGTCGCTGATGGCGATGGTCTTGTAGAAGCGCTCCACCAGCGCGCGGTAGTCCTCGGCCAGGTCGGCGTATTCGGCCGCGAGCCTCGGACCCTCGGGAGGGGCGACCACGATCTGCGCGACCCGCTTGAGGACGGTCGACTCGGGCCTGCTGCTCTTCCGGCGGCGGGTCATGGCGTTCCTAGCGGGGCAGGAGGTTGAAGGGGAAGGTCACTTCCTCGCGGAACTCCTCGGCCAGGTCCAGGGCGCGCGGGTTGTCCGTGTCGTAGCGCCAGGTGACCGTGACGGTGGTGCCCTTCTCGGCGGCCTCCTCCATGAGGTCGAGCAGGTCCAGGATGCACTTGGTGCTGGAGCTGTTCATGTAGCTGACGTCGATGTCGAAAGTGAAGGTGGAACTCTCGGCGAGGGCTTCGCGCACGCAGGCCAGCACCGGCTCGAAGAACTCGAAGGAGTTCTCCGGATACGACTCCCCGACCATGAGCAGCGTGCACGTGGCCGCGTCGTAGCGGATCCGGGGAGAGGTGGAAGTCTTTTCTATGTCGAGGGACGGCATGTACTTGCTCCTTGAAACTCACACGGAGGCCGTGAGGCTGAAGAAGGCGTAGTCCCCGTTCATCGGGGTGATCTGGTAGACCATCCTGGCGGAGGACCGCTTGGCGATTTCCATGAGCCCGAGCCCGGCGCCGAGCGCCTCTTCGGGCGTCTCCTTGCGCAGCTGCGCGCGGTAGCGCTTGCGCAGCTCGGGCGGTTCCAGGGCGTTGATGGTGTCCACCGACTCCGTCAGCGCGTCGAGGTCCCCGTGCAGCACGGCGTTGCCCGAGGTGATCTTGTACGTGCCGTCCTTCTTGGCGATGGTGATGATGCACGAACTGGCCTCTTCCGGGGGAAGCTGCCGCCGGGCCACGTAGTTCTTCACGTTCTGGGCCAGCTCGATGTAGATGGCGAAGACGTCGAGCACGGCGGCCTTGGCGATGTCCTCGGCCTTCAGGTAGTTGCGCACGGCCTGGCCGATCTCGTCGATGATGCTGTGGGAAAACGGGCCGTTGAAGCAGATCATGATCCCGGCCCTGCTGAATTCGTCACGGATTTTGAACAGATCCATCGTGTCTTCTCCTCGAACCTTCTCCCAGGGAAGCCGCGGCCGCGGCTCGGTCTCGTTCCCGAAAAACGGACATGGCCCGGATGTAGCCGTTATGCATGAAAAAAGCGATCCGGGCTAGAGCCTGAATCCGATCACGGCGATGTCGTCGCGCTGCGGATGCTCCCCGCGGTAGGCGCGCAGGGTCTCGTCCAGGGCCGTCGCCGTGGCGGCCAGGGGCGCGTCTCCGCTTTCGGTCAGCACGGCCAGGAAGCGCTCGAGTCCGAAGCCGAAGCCGCGCTCCCCGCCCGCCTCGTCCAGGACGCCGTCCGTGGCGGCGAAGAAGCGGGTCTTCGGACCGGCCTCGACGACGTGGTTGGTGAACGGCGCCTTGAGCGCGGGGCCGCGGTAGCCGATGCGCTGGCGGTCGCCGCGCACCTCGCGCACCTCTCCGCCCTCGACCGCGTACAGCGAGAGCCTGGCCCCGGCGAAGACCACCTTGCCGCTGCCCCGCTCGTAGGAGCACAGCGCGGCCTCCAGGCCGCAGTCCACCATGCCCTCGCCCTCCTCGTTCAGGCGGTAGGTCAGACGCAGCAGGCGGTCGGTCTCGGCGAGGATGGCGGCCGGATCGTCGAAGGACAGGCCGGCCGCGGCCCTGTGCAGCAGCGAGTGCGCGGTCATGGCCATGAAGGCCCCGGGCACGCCGTGGCCGGTGCAGTCCAGCACCGCGAACAGCGAGCGCTCGCCGTTGCGGCGCAGGAAGACGAGGTCGCCGCCCACGAGGTCGCGCGGCCGGTAGAGGACCATGTGGTCGGAAAAGGCCCGGGCCAGGTCCTCCGGCCGGGGCAGCAGCGTTGCCTGGATGGCGCGGGCGTAGCGCAGGCTCTCCATGATGCTGGCCCGCGACCGGGAAAGCTCGGCGTTGGCGGCGGAGAGCTCGCTCGTGCGCTCGTCCACCTTCTGCTCCAGGTTCTGGGTGTGGTCCTGGACCGTGGCGGCCATGGAGTTGAAGCTGCCCGCGAGCTGGCCGATCTCGTCGCTGCGCTCGACCGGGAGCGCCACGTCGTAGCGGCCCCGGGCCATCTGCCGCGCGGCCTTGGTGAGCCCGGTCAGGGGGCGCAGCACGCGGCGGTTGATGAACATGGAGATGACCGCGAGGACCGAGAGGAGCGAGACGATGATGATGGCCACGCCGGGCAGGAAGACCCGGGAGGTGTAGAGGCCCGAGACGTCGAAGACGACGATGTTGCGCCAGCCCGTGCCCGGCAGGACGGAGACCGCGACCATGGCCCTGCCGCCCGTCATGGACAGGGGGAAGGCGGTGATGCGCGCGGAGTCCTCCGTGGCGTCGGCGATGGCCAGGCGCAGACGCTCGCGGTCCTCGGGATTGTCGACCATGGAGTAGACCGTGACCCGGTCCGCGGGGTCCACGATCCTGGCGTTCCTCTCCACCAGGGCGCGGTCGGCCGAGGCGGTGATCGCCCCGTTCGCGTCCGTCAGCAGGGTCGTCAGCCCCTTCTCCTGCGAGGCCACGAGGCCGCTGACGAAGTCGGAGACGTCGATGCCGCTGCCGCCGAGCCCGATGGGGCGCCCCTTGTCGTCCGTGATGACCACGTTGAGCCAGATCTTGGTGGTCTGGGCGGCCACGTCGTAATCGAGATAGAGTTCGTAGCCGCGCTCGCTGCGCAGGTCGCGGTAGAACCAGGCGTCGGCCGGGTTGGCCGGGTTCAGGCGCGTGCCGTCCAGGTGCGCGGCGCCGTGGGAGCGGTTGTCCAGGTAGTAGTCGCCGCTTTTGGCTATGGCCACGAAGAAGGAGCGGTCGCGGAAATGGTCGCGGTAGTTGTCGAGCTGCTCGAAGGCCCTGGCCCTGAGCTCGGGGTCGGACTCGTCCCGCACCCAGCGCCGCACCGCGGGATCGCTGGCCAGGGTCCGGGCCAGGACGAGCTCGCGGTCGATGACCGCGGCGGCCCTGTTGCGTTCGAGCAGGGCCTCCTTGACCGTGTTGCGGGCCGCGTAGTCCGTGAGCAGCGACTGCATGGCGAAGGCGAAGGCGGTCAGGGTGGCCACGGCGGCGAGAAGATAGACCACCGCCACGGTCAGGTTGAACTGGGCCCTGAAGGAGGATTGGAACGGGAGTCGTATTTTCAATGGTACTTCCTGAAATATGCCGATCCATTGCTATACCAAGAAGAATCGGGCTTCAAGGGAAGTGAGCGCCGGGAGAACGCCCGGGGCAGGGCGCAGGGGGCGGGGGGAAAGGCCTGGATCTTTTGTCTGCCAGGGGCGGATGGTCTTCGGATCCTTGCAGTTTCGGAGCGGATGACCCCGCCAGAGGAAAACGACCTGCGCCCGCCGACCGGAGATCTGCCCGTCTGCCGCGCGGGCGTTTTCGGGCCGGGGGCAACGCCGGGCCGGGCAGGAAGAACGGCGGGTTCCAGCTGGGAAAGCGCGGGGGGGCAGCATCCGCGAGGCCCTGGATATCCAGGGCGGCAACGGCGGCAAGACGGCCGAGGCCTCGGGCTTCGGCCGCAACGGGCCGTACGCCGAGCTGCAGAAGTCCGGCATCGGTCCCAGGCGGGCTCCCGGCAGGCTCCGGGAGGCCGTTCAGAACCGGATGTGGGCGTATTCCGAGGCCGTGACCCCGTATATCCGCTTGAAGTGCCTGTTCAGGTGCGAGAGGTCGCAGAAGCCGCACTGCGCCACGGCCGCGTAGACGTCGCCCTCGCTCTCCAGCAGCCGCTTGGCGTGCTCGACCTTGCAGTTCAGGAAGAACTGGTAGGGCGAGATGCCGGTGGCCGCCTTGAAGTGGCGGATGAAGTGGTACTTGGACATGCCGACCTCCCGGCTGAGGTCGTCCAGCCGAAGCCGCCCGTCCGCTCCGTCTCCGGTCCCGTCTCCCGTCATGCCGCCCGCCGCGTCCCGCATCATGTCCATGGCCCGGCGCACGCCCGCGCTGCGGCCCGGCGCCGGGCCGGACATCAGGGGGCGGGCCGTCCTGCCCGTCCTGCCGCGAAGCGCCGCGTGCACCATGTCCAGCAGCAGCTCGCTGGTCCACATCTCGTCCCGTCCGGCCGCCACGCCGCGCGCGAGCTTCAGGATGCGCGCGGCCAGGGCGCGGTCGTAGACGATGGGCGCCTCGAACCCGACCGGCCCGCGCATCCCCGAGACCTCGGCGAAGAGCGGCCTCGGGACGTAGACCATGACGTATTCCAGGCTGGTCCTGTCGGCCGAGCAGCCGTCGTGCACCTCTTCTGGGTTGAAGAGGATGACCCCGCCCGGCCGCGACCGGCAAAGCCTCCCCTCCAGGTGGTATTCCTGGAGCCCGCGCAGCGTCACGCCCAGCGCGTAGTCCTCGTGGGCGTGCCGCTTGTATGCGAACTCGGTCATGGTCGCGGAGAGCACGGTGACCCCGGTGCTCCGGAGGTAGGTGAAGCGTTCCCCGGAACCGGTCGTCATGCCCCCACCCCCGGCGGATTGAGCACGGCGAAGGCGCAGTAGACCAGGAACAGGGCCATGACCAGGTTGGCCTGGCGCCGGTAGGTGAAGAGGAAGCGCCTGAGCACCGCGCCGAGCACGACCCAGGAGTACAGGGCCGAGCAGGCGATGGCCGTGATGAGCAGGACGTAGAGGGCCGTGTGCAGCGGGGACGAGGCGTAGGGCGTGACGAAGCCGGAGATGACCGTCAGCGCGAAGAGGATGACCTTGGGATTCACGAACTGCATGGCGAAACCCGCTGCGAAGGCGCCGCCGCGTATGTTTCCGAAGGCGGCGGGAGGTGTTTCGGACGCGTCGTCCGAAGCGTCGGCGGCCGCCTGCCGCGGCGGGGACGAGGTGTAGATCCTGTATGCCAGATACAGCATGTAGGCCGCGCCCACAACTCCCATGACCAGCCGTATCCTGGGCATCAGGCCGAGCAGCATGTCGTTCAGCACGGCCGAGGACGCGATGAGCACGGCCAGGGCGAGCCCCGCGCCGGACGCGAAGCGCAGGGCCGCCCGCGGGCCGTGGTTCTGGGCCGTGGCCAGGATGACCACGTTGGTCGGCCCGGGGGTGAAGGTGACCACGATGCAGTACGCCAGGAAAGCCACGATGTTCATTGCAGCGCCTCGCACGAAGACCTCGGCGCGCGGGGCCGGGCGGGGCCTTTCCCCGCCGCGCCCTCCGCGTATCGCCGGATGGTCGCGGGTATGGCACGGGGGCGGTGCCGCGGCATAGAACATTGTTGCGGCAGGCGGGACGCCGGAGGCGGGGAGGGCGGCAGGAGGCGCGCTGGGACTTGACGCCGCGGCGGGAAAGGTTTGTCTTATGAAGTGACGCTCCGGTTCCCTCGGCCCACAGGATGCCCATGCCCGACGAACGCACGCCCACTCTCCTGCGCGACCTGTCCTGGTTCAGGGCGCACCGGCACATGACGCTGCTCCTGGTGGCCATCGCCGTGGGCGTGCTCGGCGGCTACGGCGCCGTGCTCTTCCGCCTGGTCATCAAGCTCGCCCAGGGCATGTTCTACGGCCGCACCGGCGACATCATGGACTTCTTTCACGTGCTGCCGCGCTGGATGTTCGTGGTCATGCCCGCCGCGGGCGGCCTCGTGGTCGGCCTGCTGGCCCGCTACGGCGCGCGGGAGGCCCGCGGCCCCGGGGTGCCCGAGGTGCGCGAGGCCGTGCTCTACAAGGGCGGGCACATCAGGAAGCGCGTGGCCCTGGTGAAGATCCTGGCCTCGGCCGTGTGCATCGGCTCGGGCGGCTCGGTGGGCCGCGAAGGTCCCATCGTGCAGATCGGGGCGAGCGTCGGCTCGACCCTGGGGCAGTTGCTCGACGCCTCGGCCATGCAGCGAAAGACCCTGGTCGGCTGCGGCGCGGCCGCGGGCATAGCGGCCACCTTCAACGCGCCCATCGCGGGCGTGCTCTTCTCCCTGGAGGTCCTGCTCGGCGACTTCGGACTGACTTCCTTCTCGCCCGTGGTCCTCTCCTCGGTCACGGCCACGGTCATCTCGCGCCACTATTTCGGCGACTTCCCGGCCTTCGTCATTCCCGTCTACCACCTGCGGAGCGTCTGGGAATATCCCCTCTACGCCGGGCTCGGCCTGTGCTGCGGCCTTGTGGCCGTGCTCTTCATCACCGCGCTCTACTCCTGCGAGGACTTCTTCGACCGCCTGCGCCTGCCCGAGCCGCTGAAGCCCATGCTCGGCGGCCTGGCCATGGGCCTTCTGGTCCTCGCCCTGCCGCAGGTCTTCGGCGTGGGCTACGGCGCCATCAACCAGGCCCTGGTGGACCGCCTGGCCGCGCCGCTCCTTCTCTGCCTGATCTTCGGCAAGATCGCGGCCACCTCCGTGGTCCTGGCCAGCGGCGGTTCGGGCGGCGTCTTCGCGCCCTCGCTGTTCATCGGGGCCATGACCGGCGGGGCCTTCGGCTACGCCGCGCACGCGCTCGCCCCGGGCCTCACGGCCGGGCCCGGCGCCTACGCCCTGGTGGCCATGGGCGCCCTGGTCGCGGGCAGCACCCACGCGCCCATCACGGCCATCCTGATCATCTTCGAGATGACCAACGACTACCGCATCATCCTGCCGCTGATGATCTCCTGCATCCTGAGCACGCTGCTCGCCGGGATGCTCAAGAAGGGCAACATCTACACCCTGAAGCTCCTGCGGCGCGGGGTGAACCTGAAGCTCGACCCCGACCTGGCCCTGCTGCACTCCATCCCGGTGACGCGGCACATGCGCACGAAGATCGCCACCGTGCCCGAGGACATGCCTCTGCCCGGGGTCGTGGCGGCCTTCGAGGAGCGCGACGTGCCGCGCCTGCATGTGGTGGACCGGGAGCAGAGGCTTCGCGGGGTCATCGGCTTCGGGGACCTGCGGGCCGTGCTCATGGACGCCGAGCTTCTCGGCAGCCTGGTGGTGGCCGGCGACATGGCCGAGAACAGGCTCGCCGTGCTCCATCCCGCGGACAGCATCCTCACGGCCATGCGGCGCATGGAGGAGACGGGCTTCTCCCACCTGCCCGTGGTGGACCCGGAAAGCGGCCGCCTGCTCGGAACCATCGAGCAGAAGGACGTCTTCGCGGTCTACGGCCGGATCGTGCTCGACGAGGCCGCCTGAGCCGAGGGCCCGCCTCAGGCGTCCCTGGCGGAGAAGAGGCGCACGGCCAGTCCGGCGCCGAGCGCCGCCACGGCCGTGGCCCCCCCGAGGACGAAAGGCGCGCGCGGGCCGATGAGGTCCCAGGCCAGCCCCCCGGCCAGGCTGCCGAGCAGGGTCATGAAGCCGGTGGCCATGAGGAAGAGGCCCATGGCCGTGCCCTTGCGCTCGGCCGGGAGCCCGGCGGCCACGATGGCCTTGCCCACGCCCTCGGTCAGCCCCATGTAGAGCCCGTAGGCGGGAAAGAGCAGCCACGGCCAGGCCGGTCCGCTTGCCGTCGCGAAGCCCAGGTAGACCAGCGCGTAGAGTCCCCAGCCGGAGAGCATCATGCGCCAGCGGCCGAAGCGGTCGCTCGCGATCCCTGCCGGATAGGCCGAGAGGGCGTAGGTGAGGTTGAAGAGCAGGTAGGCCGCCATGACCTGCACGTCGCTCAGCCCGAGGCTCTTCGCCCGCAGGACGAGGAGGGTGTCGGTGCTGTTGGCGAAGGCGAAGAGGCCGAGCAGGGCCAGGGCCTGCCAGTAGCCGCGGGGCAGGCCGCGCAGGGCCGCTCCCGGCGAACGGGAGGCGGGCTGCCCGCAGGCGGCCGAAGTTTCGGATGGAGCCGTGCCGGTCCTGTCGCCGATCCCCTCGCCGGTCCTGTCGCGCAGCCGGAAGGTCAGCCGGACGGCTGCGAGCCCAGGCAGGGCCGCCAGCAGGAATATGAGCCTGTAGCGCCCGGGAAGGACGGCCAGGAGGCCCATGGCCAGGAGCACGCCCACGGCTGCCCCGGCCGTGTCCATGGCGCGGTGGAAGCCGAAGGCACGCCCGACGACGGCGGGCGGCGCCGCCTCCGCGATCATGGTGTCGCGCGCCGTGGTGCGCAGCCCCTTGCCCAGGCGGTCCACCATGCGCGCCAGGAAGACCATGGGCCAGCCGAAGGCCAGGGCCAGCATGGGCTTGGACAGGGTCGCCAGGCCGTAGCCCGCGCGCACGTAGGGGGTCCGCCGCCCCATCCTGTCGCAGTGCCAGCCCGAGAACCCCTTCATGAGGCTCACCAGGGCCTCGGCCGCGCCCTCCATGGCCCCGAGCACCACGACCGGGGCGCCGAGAACGGACGTGAGGAACAGGGGCACCACGGGGTAGATCATCTCCGAGGCCACGTCCGTGAAGAAGCTGACCCAGCCGAGGGTCACTATGGCCGCGGGAAGCCGCCGCGAGCCCCGCCGGTCTTCCGTGCCGTCCGTCTTCATCTGATCCTCTCCCATGCCGTCCTCGTCCGCCGCGTCCATACGACCGCCGCGTGACGCTGTCCAGAACGGAGCCGCGTCGGCTTGTTGCGGCCGCGTGAAGGGGCTACATGCTGCAGATGGAATTCCTTCAACCGCCGGAGGCGTGAATGGAAGCTGTCTGGATTCCCATCACCGAGCCCATAACAGGAAACGAGGAGCCGGGCGACCCCGGAAGGCCCGAGCACGGCCTGATCCAGTTCTACAAGGCCTTCAACGGCCGCGACCTCGCGCTCATGGGCGAGAACTGGCTGCGCGAGGCCGGGGACATCGCCATGGACAATCCGCTCGGCGGCATCATGCGCGGCTGGGAGGAGATCTCCGCGGTCTACGCGCGCATCTTCGGCGGCCCGGCCACGGTCCGGGTGGAGTTTCACGACTACACCCTGCATGCGGCGCAGGACGTCTTCTACGCCGTGGGCCGGGAGCGCGGCGAGTTCGCGCGGGGCGCCGAGCGGCTCGACCTGCGCATCCGCACGACCCGGGTCTTCAGGCTCGCGGGCGGGCGCTGGCGGCAGGTCCACCACCACGGCTCCATCGACGACCCGAAGCTTCTGGCCAGGTACCAGGCGGCCGTGGCCGGGAAGTGAGCCTTCCCGGCCGCGGCGGCCCTGCCGGTCAGTCCCTGGCGGCCGCCTCGGCCAGCCTGGCCGAGAGGTCGAGGAGTTCGACCGCCTCCTCGAGCCCGTCGAGGAAGCGGCCGGGGATGCCCGAGAGCCCGGTCTGCGCGCCCACGAGCGCGCCCACGAGGATGCTGCGCGCCTGGTTCTGGCCGCCGCCGTTCACGGAGTGCAGCACCGCGGCCTCGAAGTCGTCGGCAAAGCGCGCCGCGAGGTAGTAGGCGGCCGGGAGCTGGTGGTAGATGGCGCACGGCATGCCGTAGACCAGCGAAACCTTCCAGGCTGGCTCGATGCGGATGTCCGGATCGGCCGCGGCCCGGGCCATGTAGGACGGCGTGAGCAGCGCGTCGGGCGAGGCGAACTTGCCCGCGCGCGGCGGATCGGGATCGCCCGGACGGGGCGGCTGCACGTTGTCGCGGGTCACGGCGTGGAAGGGCAGCTCTCCGGTCTTGACCAGCTTCATGAGCCTGTCGGAGAGCTTCGCGTCGAACCTGTGGCCCTGCACCAGCTGGCCGAGCACCGCGCAGAAGGCCACGGTCATGGAGACCACCACGTCGTCGCCCTGGGTCAGCGCGGCGTTCTCCGCCACGGCCGCGGCAAGCCTGCCCGGATCGCGGGCGAGGCGCACGGCGATGGCCAGGGCGCGCTCGATGGCCTCGGTGGTGTCCGCGTTGCCGCCGGTCTGCCCCCAGGGCAGCTTCTGCTGCACGCGCCTGCGCCAGGCCTCGCGGATGGACTGGCTGGTGTAGTTGCCCGGGCCGCTCACCGGCGTGCCGTCCAGCAGCGGGAAGAGCTCCTCGTCCATGCGGCGGCAGAAGTCCCCGGCGTCGTAGCCGCCGCGCTCGACGAGCGAGCGCAGGGTGAGCTTCAGGATGAAGCCCGCCTGGGAGAGCTGTCCCGCCCGGCATCCCTCGTGGTAGCGGCCGGGCTTGGGGTCGGTGTAGCCGTCGATCCAGTCGCCGAAGTCGCGGCGGAGCTCGGCCAGGTCGTAGTACCAGTGGGGCCCGAGCCCCAGCGCGTCGCCCACGAAGGCGCCCATGAGGGCCCCGGCGGCGCGGTCCTTCAAGGTTCCCTGCTCGATTGTCGGCATGTCGTCCTCCCGGCGCGCGGCGCCGTCCGGTGAAAGGGCCTCCTAAATGCCGCTCGGCACGGCGTACTGCGCGGGCACCCAGGCATAGCCCCTGCCCTGCGCGCGCACGCGGCCGAGGGCGGGGAAGGGCAGGTGCGCCCCGGCGAGCCAGCAGCCGTCCGCGTCCGCCTCGGCCAGCACGCGCGCCCTGGTGGCCGCGGCCTGCGCCTGGTCCACGTCGTAGTCTATGGTCACCTCGGGCCGCGCGAACTGCACGGCCGCGCAGTGCACGATGTCGCCCCAGGCGAGCAGCGACTCCTTCCCCGCGCGCACGGAGAAACCGCAATGCCCCGGGGTGTGGCCGGGCAGCGGCACGGCCTCGATGCCCTCCGGCCCGCCGAAGTCGGTGAGCGGTCCCCTGCGCAGCGGAAAGACCGTGAGCCTGTCCGCGGCCCGGTAGGGGGCCAGAGCCGAGCGCAGCCCGAGGAGGCCGTCGCGCTTGTCCGCCGGGGCCGTTGCCAGCCGCTCGTCGCTCAGCCAGTAGGCGACCTCCGGCTCACTCACGAACAGCCGGGCCGAGGGGAAGACCGGGCGGCCCGCCTCGTCCGTCAGGCCGCGGGCGTGGTCGGAATGCAGGTGGGTCAGGAGCACGGTGTCGATCCGCCCGGGCTCGACGCCCGCGGCCCTGAGGTTCCCCATGAGGCGCCCGGCGCGCGGGCCGAAATATCCGCCCGCGCCGCAGTCCACCAGGACGAGGTTCTTCCCCGTGTCCACGAGGAAGCAGTTGAGGGCGGTGGGCGCCGGACCGGCCGCGGGCAGGCGCGCGGCCAGGAGCAGCGCGGCGATGTCCGCCGTGTCCGCGCCGTGCAGCATGTCCGGGGTCACCTTGCCCGCCCCGTCGTACAGGGCGGTGATCTCCACCCCGCCGAGCCGCAGGCGGAAGTAGCCGGGCACCTGGGCGTCCTTCTTCCCGGGCTCGGGAAGCCCGGCGGCCATGGCGGCGGCGGGCGCGAGGGCCGCGAAGGGCAGCGCGGTCAGGGCGAGGGCTGTCTGCAGGAAGCTGCGTCGGGCGATCATGGAAACCTCCGAAGGGATGCGCGGCGGGGAGCCGCTTTTCCCTGAGCATAGCACGGCACGGGGAGCGTGCAAGAAGGCACTGAAACCATACCGGGGAAGGCGCGGCAGGCGATTGCCCGGGGACGGCCGCCCATGGAGCTTGATTTCCGGAAAAGTCGCGCGTTACATTGGGTCGCCTTCCGGAGTTGGGGGAACTTCCTGTCGGGTGCTCTTTGCGGACGTGAGGTCTCGATGAGCCAGAAAGCGGTCCAGAGAGAGAAGGGCCAGTTGCGCGACCTGGAGGGCGAACTTCGGGCCGCCCGCGATCTGGTCGCCCGGCTGGAGGCGGAGCTCGAGGCCGCCTCCGGCGCCCCCGCCGTGGGAGGGCAGAGCGACGAGGAACGCTTCCGCCAGCTGTTCGAGGAGGCCCCGCTCGGCTACCAGTCCCTCGACGCCGACGGCAACTTCCTCGCGGTCAACCAGGCCTGGCTCGAGACGCTCGGCTATTCGCGGGAAGAGGTTCTGGGCCGGAACTTCGGCGATTTCCTGGCCGACGAGTGGGGCGACCACTTCAAGGAGAACTTCCCGCGCTTCAAGGCCCTGGGCGAGATCCTCGGCGTGGAGTTCGAGCTCGTGCGCAAGGACGGCACCAGGGTCCTCGCGGCCTTCAACGGCAAGATCGGGCGCGACGCCGACGGCCGCTTCAAGCAGACCCACTGCATCTTCCACGACATCACGGAGCGCCGCAGGGTGGAGCAGGCCGTGCGGCAGAACGAGGAGCGCTTCCGCACGCTTTTTGCGGGCATCTCCTCGGTCGCGGTGCAGGGATACCGCCCGGACGGCACCGTGCGCTACTGGAACGCGGCCTCGGAGAAATTCTACGGCTACAGCGCCGAGGAGGCCGTGGGCCGGAACATCTGCGATCTCGTGCTTCCCGCGCATCTGCACGAGGCCTTCCGGGCGGACGTGCGGCGCATGGTCGAGACGGGCCAGCCCCTGCCCTCCGCTGAGCTCGTCCTGCGCCGCAAGGACGGGGCCGAGGTGGAGGTCCTCTCGAGCCACGCCATAGTCGCCGTGCCGGGCTGCGAGCCCGAGCTCTTCTGCCTCGACGTCGATCTGGCGGCCCGCAAGCGGGCCGAGGAGGCCATGCTTTCGGCCAAGGCCCAGGCCGAGGAGGCCAGCCGCGCCAAGAGCGAGTTCCTGGCCAACATGAGCCATGAGATACGCACCCCGCTGAACGGCCTGCTGGGCATGATGCACCTCCTGAAAGGCACGGCCCTGGACGGCGAGCAGCGGCAGTACGTGGACATGGCCATCCGCTCGAGCGACCGGCTGACCGAGCTGCTGAGCGACATCCTCGACCTCTCCCGGGTCGAGGCCGGGCGCATGGAGCTGGTACGAGAGGAATTCACGCTCCAGGGCCTCATCGGCTCCATCGTGGAGACCTTCGGCCCCCTGGGCAGCGAAAAGCGGCTCTCCCTGGGCATCGGGATCGAGCCGGACCTGCCGCCCGTGCTCCTGGGCGACGAGGTGCGCATCCGCCAGGTCCTGTTCAACCTCGTGGGCAACGCCATGAAGTTCACCGAGCAGGGAGGCGTCGTCGTGGAGGCCTGCGGGCTGCCTTCGCCGTGCCCCGGAGAGGTCCGCGTGCTCTTTACGGTCAGGGACAGCGGCATCGGCATCCCGGACGACAAGCTCGGCATCATCTTCACGGGCTTCATGCAGGCCGACACAGGCAAGTCGCGGCGCCACCAGGGCGCAGGGCTCGGCCTGACCATCTCCAAGCGCCTGGTGGAGCTCATGGGCGGCACCATGGCCGTGGAGACCGAGCAGGGCGTGGGGTCGGCGTTCTACGTCTCCCTGCCCCTGGGCCTGCCCGAGGCCGGGAGCGGCGCTGCGGCCTCCGCGGGCGCGCCGCTCTCCGAACTGCGGCCCGGGCTGCGCATCCTGCTCGCCGAGGACGAGCGGATGAACAGGCTCTTCGCCACGCGGCTGCTCGAGAAGCTCGGCCAGGAGGTGACGGCCGTGGAGAACGGCCGCGAGGCGCTGCAAGCCCTGCGGGCGGACGATTTCGACCTCGTGCTCATGGACGTGCAGATGCCGGAACTGGACGGCCTGGAGGCCACCCGGGCGCTCCGCGACCGGACCGCCTTCGGACCCAAGGCGGACATCCCGGTCATCGCGGTCACGGCCCACGCCATGGCGGGCGACCGGGAGGAGTTCCTGGCCGCGGGCATGACCGACTACATCGCCAAGCCCATCGACTCCGCCCAGCTCGTGCACGCGCTCTGCCGCGTGCAGGCCTCCCTGGACGCCGGCCGGGCCGCGGACGGCCGGGAACGGGACAGCTAGCGCCGGAACTGCCCGGCGCCGGGCGCCGCGCTCTCGGCCCCCCTGACCTCCCGCACCCGGGCGTTGAACTCCTTGAGGAAGCCCGGGTTTCGGGCGATGAAATCCTTGGAGAAATAGACCCCGAGCGGGGTGTGGGTGAAGGGGGAGGCCCTGACCCTGTCCTCCTGCCCCATGTCGCGCAGTATCCTGTCCATGACCAGCCTGTTGGCCATGACCGCGTCCAGCCGGCCCGCCTCGAGCATCTTCAGGAGGTCGCGGGTGTTCTCCGGCTGTGCGCGCGCCACGTGGTAGCCGCTGCGGACGAGCACCAGGTTCATGTTCGCCCCGAGGAAGCTGCTGACCAGGGCCTTGTCCCTGAAGTCCGGGCTTCGCGGGTCGAGCGGGCTGTCCGCCCGCAGGTACCAGGCGTACTCCTGCTCGGCGATGGGCTCCGAGAAGAGAGCGTATGCGTCCCGCTCCCTGTTCGGCGCGGCCGCGAAGAACCCGTCGGCCTGGTCGTGGCGCACCAGTTCCTGGGCCCGCTTCCAGGGCACGACCCGGATCACGCAGTCCACGCCCATGCGGCGCAGCGCGGCGCGGACCACGCCCACGGCCAGGCCGTTGAAACGGCCGAATTCGTCATAGCTGCCGTAGGGGGCGAGGTCGTGGGTGGCGAGCACGATCGGGCCGCGCACCGGTCTGAAGGCCGACGCCGGGAGCGGCGCGAGCGCGAGCAGCAGCAGGATGATGCCGAGGATCGGTCCCATCATGGGGTCCCCAAGCGTTGGGCGTGGGCAATATGCCAATATTGGCATATGAGGGGACAGTATTGCAAGATGCGGCGAACGATATTCTCCGCCGATGGAGGCGGAGCCCGGGAGGGCCCGTGCGGCAACGGCGGGCCGCTGACGGCGGAGAGGGCTCCGGAAGGGAAGACCTCTGCGGCAAACTTTGTTAAAGCGGGGCCGACGCCGCGCGTGCGGCCGTTTCGCGCATCGCGTTGTGGAGGAACCGTGAGCCGCTTCAGAGAAACCCTGCCCTTCAACCTGCGCCAAGGCGTCAAGGTGGGCCTGGCCTCGGTCCTGGGATACGCCGGAGCCCTGGCCGCCGGGTCCCACTACCCCTACATCGCCACCGTCTCCGCGGTCATCGTGGTCCAGACCTACGTGGCGGACACGCTGCAGATGGCGCTCTACCGCGCCTCCGGAACCATCATCGGCTGCCTTCTGAGCATCGCGGCGCTCATCCTCACGCCCACGCTCGGCACGCCGGTCTGCCTCTTCCTGGCGATATTCATCTGCGCCTTCCTCATCAGCTACACCAAGCACTTCCGCATGGCCGCCATCACCGTGTCCATCGCCTATCTGGTCTGCATCCACGACGGTGGGGACTGGGCCTACGCCATCGAGCGCATGGTGGAGATCATGGTGGGGGTGTGCGCTGCTGTGGTGGTCTCGCTGGCCTTCTTCCCGGACCGCGCCTCCAAGGCGCTGCGCCAGGCCATAGCGGCCTATTTCCAGGAGGCCGCGCGGCTCCTGCCCGTGCTCATGGACGCCTTCGTGGACCGGCAACAGGCCGTGCCTCCCGGAACCCTGGACACGCTGGACCGCGAGTACATGAACTGCCGCGACCTGATGAACAAGGCCCTGACGCGCGAGGCATGGTTCTTCTCCGCCTACCGCGAGCGCACGATCAAATCCATGAACCTTGCCGGGGCCGCGCGCGAGAGCCTGCACGGCCTGGCCCAGGCCCTCCTGGTGCCCAGCGGCGGCGAGGGGCGCCGGGGCGGGGTCAGGCTCATCCTCGAGCCCGAGCTGCGCGCCCTGGGCGAGGCCATGGCCGCGGGGCTTTCGGACCACGTGGCCTTTCTGCAGAACCCCCATCCCGGAGCGGACCTGCTCCTGGCCCTGGACAGGGCGGACGCGCGCCTGCTCGACCTGCGCGCCCACGACATCACCAAGCGCCTGGGGCTCGAGACCCTGGCCCAGTTCTACGCGGGCTGGCAGAGCCTGCACAACCTGGCCGAGGCCATGCTCGCCTTCGCCAGGGGCTGAACGGCCCTAGTCCTCGAGACTTTCGGGAATCCGCTCGACCATGGCCCTGATCTCGTCGCGCACGCGGCGGTAGTGGGCCATGGCCTCCTCCTCGCTCTTCGCGTCCCTGGCCAGGCTCGGCGGATCGTCGAAGCCGCGGTGCACGCGGCGCGGCCTGCCGTCCGGACCAGCCGGGAAGTAGGGGCAGGTCTCGGCCGCGTGGCCGCACAGCGTCACCACCCAGTCGAAGTCGAGGTCCGGCAGCTCGTCCACGGTCTTCGAGACGTGGCCCGAGATGTCCACCCCCGCCTCGGCCATGGCCTTGACCGCCAGGGGGTTCAGGCCGTGCTTCACCACCCCGGCCGACGAGGCCTCGATGGCGTCGCCGCGAAGGGCGTCGGCGAAGCCCTCGGCCATCTGGCTGCGGCAGGAATTGCCCGTGCACAGAAAAAGAATGCGCAGCTTGCTCATGCGTGCTCCGTTGGGGTTCTCGCTGCCCCGGCGCCGCTCAGGCCCCGGGTTCCGGGACGCCCTGCAGGCGTCCCATGCTGCCCTGGCAGCCCTTGGCGCACCAGGCGACGAACCTGGTCACCTCGGCCCTGATCTCGTCGCGCACCGTGCGGATCTGGGCCAGGATCTCCTCGGGGCTGCCCGTGAAGGTCGCGGGGTCCGCGAAGGGCAGGTGCAGGCGGTGCGTCACCCCCGGGAAGACCGGGCATTTCTCCTCGGCCTCGGCGCAGACCGTGACCACGTAGTCGTAGAGGCGGCCCTGCCTGAAGAGGTCGAAGACGCTCTTGGCCCGGGCCGTGCCCAGGTCCAGCCCCTCCTCGCGCATGGCCTGCACGACGTACGGATTGACGGACGTGGGCTCGAGCCCCGCGCTCTCCGCCGTGTAGTCGGGCGCGCCGATCGCGTTCAGGAAGGCCTCGGCCATCTGGCTGCGGGCGCTGTTGTGGCTGCAGATGAACAGGACGCGCTTCATGGCCTTGTCCTCCCGTTCGGGTGCTGTCCGGCGGCCTAGGGCCTGCCGTCCGGCGCGCAGGCCAGGTGGCAGACGCCGCCCGGCGTCTCGACCGCATGGGGGAAGTACTTCCGCCTGAAGTGCAAGGCCACGTTGACGAGGGCGATGAGCACCGGGACCTCGACCAGGGGGCCGATGACCGCGGCGAAGGCCTCGCCCGAGTCGATGCCGAAGACAGCGATGGCCACGGCGATGGCCAGCTCGAAGTTGTTGGAGGCCGCGGTGAAGGAGAGGGTGGCCGACTGCTCGTAGGTGGCGCCCGCCTTGCGCGAGAGCCAGAAGGAGACCAGGAACATGGCCAGGAAGTAGACGCACAGGGGCAGCGCGATGCGCAGCACGTCGAGCGGCAGGAGGACGATGACCTCGCCCTTGAAGGAGAACATGACCACGATGGTGAAGAGCAGGAAGACGAGCGTGAGCGGGCTTACGGCGGGCACGAAGACCGTCTCGTACCACTCCCGCCCCTTGAGCCTGAGCCCCACGAAGCGCGAGAGCATGCCGCCGAGGAAGGGGATGCCCAGGTAGACGAAGACCGACTCCGCGATCTGGCCCATGGAGACGTGGACCACCGCGCCCGAGAGGCCGAAGAGGCCGGGCAGCACGGTGATGAAGAACCAGGCGTAGACCGAGAAGAAGAGCACCTGGAAGAGCGAATTGAAGGCCACGAGCCCGGCGCAGTATTCGCAGTCGCCCTCGGCCAGGTCGTTCCAGACGATGACCATGGCGATGCAGCGGGCCAGGCCGATGAGGATCAGGCCGACCATGTACTCGTGCTGCCCGGAGAGGAAGGCAACGGCCAGGCCGAACATGAGCGCCGGGCCGATGATCCAGTTCTGGACCAGGGACAGGGCGAGCACGCGGCCGTTGGAGAAGACCCTGTGCAGCTCCTCGTAGCGGACCTTGGCCAGGGGCGGATACATCATCAGGATGAGCCCCAGGGCGATGGGCAGGTTGGTGGTGCCCACGCTTCCGGAGGCGATGACCTCCTTGATGCCGGGGTAGAACCAGCCGAGCGCCACGCCCAGGGCCATGGCCAGGAAGATCCAGAGCGTCAGGAAGCGGTCCAGGAAGGACAGATGCTTGGCGTGCGGCGTGTTCATCGCGTTCTCCTGCCGGGCCGCGGCCCGCGTGTTTCGTCGCGCAGGCGCCCGGTCAGGCGCATGCATTCGGATCCTTGGTTTTCAGGAACTCGGCCAGGACGCGCTGGTCTTCCGTGGCCTGGGCTTCGGAGGCCAGACAGTCGAGCAGGGAGTCGAGAAACGGCCCCCATGCCCCTTCGCCCTCGGGATGCAGACTGTAGTAGGTCCAGGTGCCGCCCTTGCGCGCCGCTACCCAGCCGGCGCTGCGCAGCACGGAGAGGTGGCGCGACACGCTGGACTGGGGCATGTCGAGCACGGCCATGAGATCGCAGACGCACCGCTCGCCGTGCCGGAGCAGCGCGAGCATGCGCAGGCGGGTCGGTTCGCCGAGAGCCTTGAGTCGCTGGACCGCTTTTTCCATGGCAATCAATATATCCGAATATCCGGATATATTGGTTACCATTCTATGACATTTTCCGCGGCTCGGCTGGAAAACGCTGCAGGACGGGATGTTCCGCCCGAAAAAAACCGGCGGCCGGTGCCTGTCGCCGCTCCTAGCGGCAGCCGCAGCCGCAGCCCACGTCGCGCGCGGCCTTGCGCTCCAGGGCCAGGCGCGTCTTGAGCGTCGTGAGGAGCCGGTTGACCTCGTCCTCGTCGAGGTCGAGGCACTTGTCCTTGGTCATGCCGAGCTCGGTGAGGGTCACGTAGTGCGCGGGCACGATGCCCGCGTTCTCCAGCACCTTCTTCACGCAGGCCACGGGGCAGCCGTCTATGGCGATGATCCCCGGTCCTCCGGGCGCGGCCGTGTCCCGGGCGGACTGCACGAAGCCCGGGAGCCCCGCGCCGATTCCGGCCAGGCAGAACAGCTTGCCGTAGTCGCTTTTCGTCAGCTCCACGGCCAGCCGGTTGCTCATCTGGCCCACGTTGGAGCCTCCGGCGCAGGCCAGGATCATGGGGGTCATGGATGCGGATGCGTTGGCGCAGCAGTCGGCCATGTCGGTCTCTCCTCTTTCCTTTCGGTTCTCAGTCCTCGAGCCAGCCCACGATGTCCTTTTGCGAAGGCACCCGGCCCACGGCCTTGACCTGGCCGTCCACGGCCACGGCCGGGGTGGAGAAGACGCCGAGCTCCATGATCTTCTGCATGTCCGTGACCTTCTCCACGCGCGCCTCGACCCCGAACTTGGCGGCGGCCTCGTCCGCGGCCGCCTCGGCCACGCGCGCGGCCTCCTTGCACTTGGCGCAGCCGGGACCCAGTACCTGTACCACCTTCATGTGCAGCCTCCGTGTGGTTGCGGTTGATATGTCGGGGGACCCGCACGGCGGATCCCCTCCGGTTCAGATGATGGCGTTGAACAGCCAGCCCACGAGCAGGATGCCGCCGGCGACCACGCCGATGAAGACCGCGATGAGGCGCGGCTTCAGCACCTTGCGCAGGATGACCATCTCCGGGAACGACAGGGCGATGACGCTCATCATGAAGGCCAGCACCGTGCCGAGCGCCGCCCCCTTGCCGAGCAGCGCCTCCACCACGGGGATGATGCCCGCGGCGTTCGAGTACATGGGCACGCCGAGCAGCACGGAGAAGGGCACGGCCCACCAGGACGAGCGGCCCATGATCCCGGCCAGGTAGCCCTGGGGCACGTAGCCGTGGATGGCCGCGCCCACGGCGATGCCGATGATCACGTATTTCCAGACCCGGCCGACGATCTCCCGGACCGCGTCCGCGCCGTAGCGCACGCGGTCGCGCAGGGAGAGCGGGCCCAGGTCCGGGGCTGCCCCGGCGCGGATGGCGTGCACCCAGTCCTCGATGTGCCCCTCCATGCGCAGACGGCCGATGACCATGCCCGAGACCACGGCCACGGCGATGCCGGTGACGAAATAGAGGGCCGCCACGCGCCAGCCGAGCAGGCCGTAGAGCAGGACCAGGGCGATCTCGTTGACCATGGGCGCGGAGACCAGGAAGGAGAAGGTCACGCCGAGCGGCACCCCGGCCGTGACGAAGCCGATGAACAGCGGCACGGCCGAGCAGGAGCAGAACGGCGTGACCACGCCGAGCAGCGCGGCCAGGACGTTGCCCACGGACTCTCGCTGTCCGGCCAGCACGCGCCGCGTCCACTCCACGGTCACGAAGGAGCGCAGGATGCCCACGAAGAAGACGATGAGCACGAGGAGCATGAGCACCTTGGGCGTGTCGTAGGCGAAGAACTGCAGGGCCGAGCCGAGGCGGCCGTCCGGCGGAAGGCCGAGCAGGCCGTACGTGAGCCACTCGGAGAAGGGCAGGAGCTGCGAGTAGAGCGCGTACCAGAGCGCCACGGCGGCCGCCCCGGCCAGCCACCAGGAGAGCGGCAGGCCGCGACGTGGCTTCGGGGCGGCCTCGGCCTCGGGGGCCTGTGGCTTCGGCCGTGCGCCCGGAGCGGCGCAGGCGCAGAAATCTTCCCCAAGCGGCTTCATGCCTCGTCCCCTCCGTTCTTCGCGGTCGCCGCGTCCGCCGCGTGGCAGGCGCAGGCGGGGGCCGCGCCCAAAAGCTCGGCCAGGCCGCGCACTTCCTCGCCCAGGTGGGTGTCCACGCAGATGATGAACTGCCGCACGCAGGGCATGCGCAGGCGGTAGTGGATGTTCGTGCCCTCGCGGCGGCTCGTGACCACGCCCGCCTCGCGCAGCACGGCGAGGTGCTTGGACACTGCGGGCATGTTGCCGTCGCAGGCCTCGGTCAGCTCGCAGACGCAGCGTTCCCCCTGCATCAGCAGCTCCACCAGGGCCATGCGCACGGGATGCCCCAGGGCCTTGAAGACCCTGGCGCGCAGGACGTTCTTGTCGAGTATGTCGCTGGGCATGATGTCGTGCTCCTTAATTTCCTGTTTTGGAAAATAGGAAAGAATGAGGGGATCGTCAAGAGGGAAAGGGGAAGCGAGGACAAAGATGTCGATTACGGCTGGGCTGCGGAGTCGGCCGGGCGGCCTGCGCGGACGGCAAAGCGGCCCGTGGGGCGGGCCATGGCCACGGCGGTCAGGCGCTCGCGGCCCTGGCCTCCCTTCCAGCGAAAGCCCGTGGGGCTGCCGTCCGGCGCGGCGAGCAGGCCGATCAGCCCCGCGCCCAGGCCGTCCGCCCCGGCGGGCCTGGTGTCCGCGGCATGGGGGGCGGAGGTGAAGTCGATGACCTCGACCAGCCATTCGCCGGAGAGGTTCGGGGAGGGGCGGGGGGCCGCGCGCACGAGCACCACGTGGCCGCTGTTCTTCGTCCTGCTGTCCGCCAGGCGCTGCCAGGCCACCACGTCGCCGGGGCGCAGGTCACGCACGCGGCGCACGGGCAGCCAGAAGGTATCCCCGCCGTCCGGCAGTCCGGCGAAGAAGCGCTCGAAGTCGCCGGCGCGCTGCCGGGTGTGGCGGCCGCTGTCGAAGGGGATCTCGGCCAGGGCCTCGGGCATGCGGCGGCGCAGGAGCAGGTCGATGAACGAGGAGCAGTCGAGCACGTAGCGGCCCCTGGCCTCGTCGATCTTTGCGTGGTGGCCGTAGCGGGTGGACGTGGCCGTGGAGAGCATGCGCTCGGCCTCGCCGAGCAGCGGAGCGGCCTGCGCCGCTGCGGCGGAAGGCGCCGCGCCGGTGTCCGCGGCCATGCCCCGGCCGGACGCGCACAGCAGCAGAAGCGGCAGCCACAGGACGGAAAGGATGCGGCGCAGGACGGACATGCAGTGGCTCATAGCGCACTTCCCCGGCGCGGGGAACAGGGGCGGACGATGGGCCGAGGGATTGCCGTTCCGGCCGGATTCCAATCCTTCCGCGCAGCGGCTAGACTCGACGCCTTGCGGTGCCGCTCGCCTGCGCCGAAACACACGCTCGACCGAAAGCCGGGGGAAATTGCGCATGCCGAACGGGAACGGCACCAGGATGATCTACAGGAAGACGCCGGAATCGGCGGCCATGCTGGCGAACGTCAGACGGGCCACGGCCATCACAGCCGTTCTCAACCGTCTGACGTTCGACGATGCGGACGAGATCCGGTCCTTGTTCAGCGACCTGATAGGGAAGGTGGTGGACGAGAGCTTCTTGCTGATCCCTCCGTTCTATACCGTCTGTGGGGTCGACATCAGCGTCGGGCGCAACGTCTTCGTGAATCAGAACTGCACCTTCCACGACCTCGGCGGGCTCGACATCGCCGACGACGTGATGATCGGGCCGAACGTGAGCATCATCACGACCGGCCATCCCCTGGAACCTTCTCAGCGGCGCGCCGCCGTGGTCGCAAGGCCCATCATCATCGGGAGAAATGTCTGGATCGCGGCCGGAGCGACGATCATCGGCGGGGTGACGGTCGGCGAGAACTCGGTCGTGGCGGCGGGGGCGGTCGTCACCAAGGACGTTCCCGCGAATACCCTCGTCGGGGGAAACCCGGCGCGGGTCATCCGGCCGATCGGCGGCTGAGAGACGACTGCAGGAGGGCGAGGCCGGAGCTTCGGGCCGTCCCCGCGGCAGACCCTTGCCTGGCGGCCCTGTCCGTGCGAAAAGGGGAGCATGGAAAATCCCCATTGCAAGGAGCCCGCATGAACCCCGTCCACGTTCCCTGTCCGTCCTGCGGCGCGGTCAACCGCGTCGATCCCGCCCGGCTGGCCACGGCCACCTGCGGCAAGTGCGCCGCGCCGCTGGCCGCGGACCATCCCCTGGAGCTGACCGAGGCGAGCTTCGAGCGCCAGGTGGGGCGCTCGGGCCTGCCCGTGCTGGTGGATTTCTGGGCGCCCTGGTGCGGCCCCTGCCGGTCCATGGCCCCGGCCTTCGCCGAGGCGGGCCGCCTGCTCGGGCCCGGCGTGCGCCTGGCCAAGGTCAACACCGAGGCCGAGCGCGGCCTCGGCCAGGCCTTCGGCGTGCAGTCCATCCCGACCATGATCCTCTTCGTGGGCGGCAAGGAGCGCGACCGCGTCTCCGGGGCCATGCCCGCGCAGCAGATCGCCTCCTGGGCGCGCTCGCGCCTCGGCTAGTGTCGCGTCCATGAAAAAAGTCGATACGCTACGCAGTGGTAGTACGCGACACGTGAGCAAGCCGAAAACCACGTTTTCGGCGCAGCGATCTTCCGCAAAATACGGCTTTGCGTATTTTGCGGACGTCACACGAGGGAGAGGCCGGGAAAGCGGGAAGGGCTAGCCCGCGGCTGCACCTGTCCGGGCGCGCCTGTGCGCCCGCGCGGCGGCCACGAAGCGAGGCGCCCAGTGCGGCGTGCCCAGGGCGTGGATGTGGCTGTAGGCGGCGAAGGTGTTGCCCACGAAGAGCCCGTCGCGGCCCTGGTCCATGCCCGTGCCGCGCGAGAGGCGCAGGCAGAGGCTCGCTTCCTCGATGGGCGCGTGGCAGTGCGAGTAGTGGAACTCGTGGGCCCTGAGCCGCGCGCCCCTCGGGTGGTAGGGCGTCTCGCAGAGCACCTCGGCCTCCACGTAGCCGAGCCCCTTGGGCCGCGTGCAGACGCGGGTCTCCGCGGGCAGGGCCCCGGCCATGGGGTAGCGGCGTCCTTCGTATTCCAGGGCGCGCGCAAGGTACATGAAGCCGCCGCACTCGGCGTAGATGGGCAGGCCTGACGCGGAGAGGGAGCGCACGCGCTCGCGCACGTCGGCGCGGGCCGCGATGGCCGCGGCCTGGGTCTCGGGGAAGCCGCCGCCAAGGTAGAGGCCGTCGAGCTCGGGCCAGAAGTCCGGCGTCAGGACGCTCAGGAACTCGATGCGCGCCCCGGCCCGCTCGAGCGCCTCGATGTTCTCCGGATAGTAGAACCACAACGCCGCGTCGCGCACCACGCCGATGGTCACCTGTTCGCCCGGCTCGGCCTCGGGGAAGAGCGGCCGCGTGGGCTCGGCCAGCCCGCCCGCGGAGCGCGCGAGGCGCGTGAGGGCGGAAACGTCGCAGTGCTCGGCGATGATGTCGGCCAGCGGGTCCAGGACCGCGGCCCCGTCCATCTCCTGGTCGGACCACAGCCCCATGTGGCGCTCGGGGATGGGATTTCTCGAAAGCTTGGGCAGCATGCCGAGCACCGGCACGTCGGTGTTCGCCTCGATGGCCTCGCGCAGCACGGCGCGGTGGCGCTCGCCCGCCGTCTGGTTGCAGATCACGCCCGCGGGACGGAGCTTTGGATCGAAGGTGGCGCAGCCGTGCAGCAGGGCGGCCGCGGTGCGGGTCATCTTGGTGGCGTCCAGCACCAGGACCACGGGGGCGCGCAGGAGCTTGGCCAGCTCGGCCGTGGAGAAGGTGCCGCGCGCGTCGCCGCCGTCGAAGAGCCCCCGGTTGCCCTCGATGACCGAGACGCCGTCCGGCGTCGCGCGGTGGGCGAAGAGGCCGCGCACGGTCTCCTCGTCCATGAGGAAGGTGTCGAGGTTGGCGCAGGGGGTGCCCGCGGCCAGGGCGAGCCAGGCGGCGTCTATGTAGTCCGGGCCCTTCTTGAAGGGCGAGACCGGGAGGCCGGAGCGCGCGAGCAGCCGGGAGAGGCCGAGCGAGACGATGGTCTTGCCGGAGCCGCCGGAGAGTCCGGAGACGACGAGTCGGGGGAGGTGCAGCACGTGGATTCGCCGAAAGGAACGCCGGGCCCGGGACGTTGCCGTCCACGAGCCCGGCGTCTGAAATCGAATACGGCCGCTCGGACGGTCGTGGGATCGGCCGGGCGGTCGCTGGGGGTGGGCTACTCTTCGCCTTCGGCGTGCTTGCCCAGGCCCTTCAGGCCGTACATGGTGGTCGAGCCGCTGGACCAGTAGACCAGCTTCTCTTCCTTCACGAGCTCGGTCAGGACCTTCTTCACTTCGCGGGACTTCTCGTCCGGGAAGAGATCGCAGAAGTCGTTGAAGTAGAACTTGGTCTTGCTCTTGGCTTTGCCCTCGAGGAACTCGACGACAGTCTTCTTTGCGGATTCCATCTCAATGGCCATGGCGTAACCCCTTTTAGTTATGGGGGCGCGGCGCTGTGCCGCGCCCCCTCGTGAAACCTCTAGGCGTCTACCACTTGAAGTTGGTGGACTGACGCCAGGTGTAGTACGCCGGATCGCGGAAGTCGTCGATCAGGTGCTGGGAGAACTCGAGGCCGGTGACGTCGAAGAAACGCTCCCAGCCGATGCGCTCGGCCCAGTCGCCCAGACGCTCGTACTTGTTGGCGCCCTTCTTGTAGGCGTCGACGATGGTACGGATGGTCTTCACCAGGGTCGGCCAGCGCGGGGGCTCGTTGGGCACGTACGCCACGACGACCTTGGAGAACTTGGGATTGCTGATGCGGTTGGAGACCTTGCCGCCGACCATGATGGCGCAGCCGTCGCTCTCGCCGTCGGCGAGGGGCAGGGCGGCGCACATGGTGTAGCAGTTGCCGCAGAACATGCAGCGGTCTTCCTTGATGGCCACGGTCTTCTTTTCCTTACCCTCGAACTCGGTCTTGGAGGGACGGATGGCGGCCGTGGGGCAGGCGGAGACGGCGAGCGGGATCTCGCAGATGTTCTCCAGAACCTCGTGGTCGATGATGGGCGGCTTGCGGTGGATGCCGACGACCGCGATGTCGGAGCAGTGGCAGGCGCCGCACATGTTCAGGCAGCAGGCCACGGCCAGACGCAGGGAAGCGGGCAGCTCCATGGTCTGGAACTCCTCGAACAGCTCGTCCATGATCACCTTCACCGGGCCGGAGGCGTCGGTGGCGGGCGTGTGGCAGTGGACCCAGCCCTGGGTGTGGACGATGTTCGGCACGGAGGCGCCGGTGCCGCCGATGGGGAACTTGAGGGAGCCGCCGGTGAACTTGCGGCCGGAGAGGTCGGCCTTCAGCGGGGCGACCTTGTCCTTGCTGTCCACCATGAACTCGATGTTGTTGCGGGTCGTCCAGCGGACGTAGCCGCCGCAGTGCTTGTCGGCGATGTCGCAGACTTCGCGGATGAGGCCGACGGACATGAGGCGGGCGGTGCCGACGCGGACGGTGTAGACCTCGTCGCCGGACTCGGCCTTGTGCATCAGGACGCCGGGCTCGAGGATCTCATGGTAGAGCCACTTGCCGTAGTTCTTCTTGATGACGGGGGGCAGGAAGTCGGTGTAGTGGCGCGGGCCGATGTCGCTGATGCGACCTTCCATCGGTTTGTCCGGATTGTATCCCGAAGAGATAAAAGCCATGGGGTGTCCTCCCTTGATTTCTGGCGTTGTCTGTAGGGTTCAGCCGTACCGAGGAGCCGCCTAGCGCGCGTGACGCTTGCGGTATTCCTGGATGTCGCGCTTCCAGCCACCGACCTCGTCTTCCTTCCAGAAGATGTAGGGGTTCTCGCGCGGATGCTGGACGTGACGGGCATCGGCCTGCACGCCGGTGACCTCGAGGATCTTCTGGAAGCCGAGGCGCTTCAGGGTCTCGCCCAGGCGCTCGCGGTTCTTGCCTTCCTCCATCCACCACTCCCAGATGTTCTCGACCAGCTCCTTGACCTCGTCGAAGGGCTCTTCGACCTTCATGAAGGGCACGAGCAGGGAAGACATCTGCGCGCCGTCCAGGATGGGCGCCTTGGCGCCGGCCAGGATGGCAACACCCTTCTCCTCGCCGACACGCAGGGCGGCGGGCATGGTGTTGATGCAGTGCATGCAGCGGTAGCATTCCTTGTCGTCGATCGACAGGGTCTTGCCGTCGTAGCTCATGCACTTGGTCGGGCACAGGTCGATGACTTCCTTCTGGATGTCGAACTTGCCCCAGTCGCGGCTGGCGTGGGCGCCGGCGTTGGGCTTCAGCTCACCGCCGACGTAGCCGGCCACGGCCTTCTGGTCGATGCGGATGGGGCCCTTCCAGGTGCCGACGAAGGACAGGTCGGAACGGGCGAGGGCGGCCACGCAGCCGTTCGGGCAGCCGTCGAACTTGAACTTGAACTTGTACGGGAAGGCGGGACGGTGCAGCTCGTCCTGGTACTCCTGCGTCAGCGCGTAGCACAGGGCCATCGTGTCGTAGCAGGCGTACTCGCAGCGGGACATGCCCATGCAGTCGGCCGGGGTGCGCAGGTTGGAGCCCGAGCCGCCCAGGTCGTTGTTCAGCTTGTGGGTGATGTCGTAGAAGATCTCCTCGAGCTGCTCGGTGAAGGTGCCGAGAAACACGATGTCGCCGGTGGAGCCGTGCATGTTGGTCAGGCCGGAGCCGCGCAGGTCCCAGATGTCCATCAGGGCGCGCAGGTGCTCGGTGGTGTAGAACTTGCCGCCGGGCTGGGCCACGCGGACGGTGTGGAAGTGGGCGATGCCCGGGTACTGCTTGGGGACGTCGGAATAACGGCCGATGACGCCGCCGCCGTACCCGAAGACGCCCACGATGCCGCCGTGCTTCCAGTGGGTTTCCTTGTCCTTGTAGGACAGCTCGAGGACGCCGAGCAGGTCCTCGCAGACGTCCGCGGGGATCTGGAACTCGATGCCGTCCTTGTTCTCCGCGCGCCGTGCCGCCTCGGCCTTGACGTCGTCAACGAAGCTCGGCCACGGCCCCTTGGTCAGCTCGTCGAGCATCGGGGTTTGATGTTTCGCCATTGTCCATTACCTCCGTCGTTCAAGAGTTAAGGGCGTTTGTCCCTGTCATAAGCCACTCTCGCCGTATGTGAACCCGGCACGGCGGCGTGGCGCGCCGCCGTGTCGGCAATCCGCAGGGTGCAGGAAAAAAACGCTGGGGCGATCCGGCAGTCAGGCCCGTTGCATGTCTCAAACTTCACGATCCATTTTCAGCTAGAGAACAAGGACCTCGTTTGTCAATCGAAAAGCCTGTAGACAAAGGTTTGCGCGGGATGAATTGGGGCAGGCGTACCGCCGCCTCCGGTCCTCCCGGGCTCCTCGCTGGGACCGGCCCGGGAAGTTTGCCCGAAGGCTTGTTCCCGACCGGACAGATGCGATTCCCCATCCCATCATCCGCTATCGTCTTCGATCGATACCCCAAGACCGGCCTGAAATTCAATCAAAATCTGGGGGCGGAAGCCTTCTCCCCCATGGTCTCCTCCATGCGGGCCAGGGCCTCGGCGGCGAGCTCTCCGGCGGTGGTCCGGCGCAGGCCGTCGTCCTGGTAAACGGTCAATTCCGCAGCGTCCCCGCGCCACGCGGCGACGCTCGTCATGGCCCGTCCGGGAAGCGCCGTCCCGGCCGCGGCCAGCCGCGCCAGGGCCAGGCAGGCCAGGCCGCGCGAGAACGCGTCGTGGCACTCGGGCGACTCGGGCGTGCCCTCGCGTCCCTCCAGCGCCTGCCCGGGGTCGAGCACCTCCAGGAGGTCGGGCACGGCCTTCACGGCCAGCCCGGGCCGCGCCTCGGCCAGCCGGGCGATCCCCCAGAGCACGCCGCGGCGGAGCGTGGGGTTGTCCACGAAGATGCCGTGGCAGACCCCGTGGTGCTTGTGGATGTAGGAGAGGAGGATGGCGTGGTACTCGCGGGCCAGGGCCGGGCTCTCGGCCATGGCGCAGGCCATGGCCTCGGGCACGCCCCAGCCGATGCCGCCGGACTCCTCGTTCATGCGCCAGAGCATGCCGCGCATGACCACGCGCGCCCCCTCCATGTCCCGCCCGGCGAGGTCGGCCAGGACCACGCCGAAGGCCTCGGCCGCGCGGAAGCGCACGAGCTCGTCCTCGTGCAGGATGAGCGAGAAGAGGGCGCCGGAGAGCGCCTTGGCGGGCATGGCGAGCACGCCGGAAAGGCCCTGCCGCCAGCCGGGGCCGCGCAGCAGGTCGAGCAGGTGGGGGCGCAGTTCGCGCAGGCGCATGGCTGCCTCCTGGCTGGTGTTGGGCTGTCGTCGGCGTCCGGCCGGGGCGGCTGCGCGGCGTCGGCCGGGCGCGGTCCTTTGCCCCGTCGGGGGCCCCTGCGGCGCGGGCTAGCCGGGCAGGTTGTCCGTGGAGTCGTCGTGCGGGTCCGCCGAGGGCGCGGGGTCCGGCATGCGCACGGGGCCCTGCTCCGTGTCCCGCGCGTCCTCGGGCTTGGCCGCCTGTCCCTTGGCCGGGGGGCGCAGCCGCTCGGCCTGCCCGTCGCCGAAGTAGAGGGTGCGGTGGGGGAAGGGGATGTCGATGCCCAGCTCGTCGAAGCGCTTCTTCATCCGCCTGTTGAACTCGCGCGCCACGGTCCACTGCTGGATGGGCAGGGTCTTGGTGCGCGCCCGGACGACCACGGCCGAGTCGTCGAAGCGGTCGAGCCCCAGGACCTCCAGCGGCTCGAGGATGAGGAACTTGTACTGCGGGTCCTCGCGCATCTCCTCGTCGATGCCCTTGACCACCTCGATGACCCGGTCCACGTCCTCCTTGTAGGCCACGCCGATGTCGAAGACGTAGCGGGAGTAGTCCTTGGTCATGTTGGTCACGATGTCGACCTTGCCGTTCCTGATGTAGTGCACGTTGCCGGCCAGGTCGCGCAGCACGATGAGGCGCAGGGTGATGCTCTCCACGAGCCCGCCCTTGTCGCCGACCTGGATCACGTCGCCCACGCGCACCTGGTCCTCGACCAGCAGGAAGAAGCCGGAGATCACGTCCTGCACCAGGGTCTGGGCGCCGAAGCCCACGGCCAGGCCGAGGATTCCGGCCGCGGCCAGGATCGGCCCCAGGTTGATGCCGAGCTGTCCCAGGATCACGAAGCCGCCGATGGCCAGGAGCCCGGCCTTGAAGCTGAAGGCGGTGATGGAGTGCAGGGTGTCTATGCGCTTGGCGTACTCCACGTCCTGGTGACGGGAGATGCGGGCGAAGAGGGCCTCGAGGACCCGGCGGCCGATCTTCAGGGTGATCCAGACCAGGAGGAGCACGAGCAGGACGCGAAGTCCGGTGCCCAGGGCCCAGGTGCCCAGCTTGTCCAGCCAGCGCACGGCGTCCTGCGTCAGGGTCTCGATGGTTTTTGCGTCGAGGGCGTTCATGGCTGTTAGGCTAGCGCATTTGGCAGGCCGTGGGCAAGGGCGTCCGCAAGAGCGCGGCTTCCTTCCCGGAATGCGGCCGGGGAAGAGGCTGCCGGGACCGGCAGGGAGGGGGGTTGCCCGCGCATTTGCCGCAGGGGGCTTCACAGCGGAGGGGAACCGGGGTATCCTTCACGATGCAGCACCACGCGCGGCGGGACCTTCCCGCGCGCGGGCAGGCCGCCCCCGCATGGCGAAATGCGGCGAAAAGGGCGAAACCCGACCGCATGCGGAGGACAGGCGATGACGCACGACACCACCGGGATCGACGAGCTCCAGAAGAACGTCCTCTCCCGCCTGCGCAAGGTCGAGGGGCAGATCCGCGGCATCCAGAACATGGTCCAGGAGGGCAAGGAGTGCGAGGACATCCTCATCCAGGTCCGCGCCGTGCGCTCCGCCCTCAAGTCGACCACCGCGCTGATGCTCAAGCGCTACGTCACCGCCTGCTACCAGAAGATGCAGGAGCACCCGGACCCGGCCGAGGCGCAGCGCAAGATGGAGAAGACCATCCAGCTCCTGACCAACTTCCTCGACGGGTAGGCCGGGCGGCGCGGCCGCGGGGCCGGTCGGCTTTCCCGGAATTCCCCGCGGCCCCTCCGCGGCTCCTGCGACGGCCCCTTCGGCAGGCGTTCGCCCGGTCCTGATCGCTCGTCTGCCTCTGCGCCGCTTCTCTTTCTCCATCTCCCCTGTCTTCCTTCCGCCGTCCCGGAATCTCTCGCCGCGGGCGGGTCGTCGCCGGGCCGACCCGCCGGGGCTGGGCAGAGGCTAGGGCATGATCCGGCGCGCGATGGCCTTGGGATTGAAGAGGTCCCAGAGGTATTGTGCGGTGGTCGGCTCTCCGGAGATGGAAGGCGCGGACCCGGCGGGCCGCCGGGGCCGCGCCGTCTCCGGCACGCCCTCGGCCGCGCGGCGGAAGCTCTGCGCGATGAAGTCGAGCGTGCTCATGGCCTGTGCGTCTTCCGGGGCCGTGATGCCGGGAGCGCGCAGGGGCGGGGTGCGGAAGGCCGGGCGCGCGTCGTCCTCGCCGCGTTCCGGAAAGGCCGCCACGTACCCCGGAGGCAGCTGCCTTTTCGCGGCTGCCCGATCCGCCTCGCCGGGACCGCCCTCGCGCACGCCGGGAGAGGCCAAGGGACTCCATTGCCGCGGCATGGCCGCGGAGCGCTCCGGCTCGCGCCAGTTTGCTGCCGGTCCGCCCTGCCCGGCGTTCTGTCCGGCGGAGGGCAGAAAGCGTGTGGGGGTCGATTCATTTTCTACAATATTCGATATTATAGAACTTTTTAGGCGCAAAAAAGCCCCGGTGCGGTCCAAAGCCGCGCCCTCCCCAAGCTGTCCCGCATCCTGTCCCGCGTCCTGTCCGCTCGTCTCCCGGAGACTCCCGCGTCCCGGCTCCGCGCTCTCTGGGATCGGAGCGCTCTTCGCTTCCTCGGCGATGCGCTGGTGGTTCTGGGTCCAGATGGGGAGTTCGCCCGAGGCCTTGTCGCGGAAGTACATGGTCTTGGCGAAGTAGTCGCCGAGGCCCTGCAGGCTCGGCGCGCCATCGGACGTGGCCTTCTCCGGCCTGTCGGTCGAGGTGGCCAAGTCCACGGTTTCGCCTGCAGCCCACTTGGCGATCGTGTCCACGCCATTCGTGCGGTTGCCCCATTGCACGGCCATGGCCATGGCCTGGGGATAGTCCGGACTGCTGGGATCGAACACGCCCGGTCCGGCCGGATTACGCCTCGCCGCCTCCTCGATCTGCCGCCGGTAGCCGTCCAGCACCTTGTCGCGCCCGGCGTCGAGCTGGTCCACCATGGATCGTCCGGCATCGCTGTCCAGGGCCTGGTTCACCTTGTCCAGCAACCCGGGCGCTTCGCGCTCGAAGTCCCGGGCCGTGATGCCGGGGCGGGAGGCGAGGGCGAGGGTCTTATTCTGTTCTTCCGAAGAGAGGATCTGTGCCCCGTCGGGAAGACACGCGTTCTTCAACGTCTTGCTGAATTCCACCGCAGCAATAGGATTATTTGCCACATCATGTTGATTGTTTCCGAAGCTCAGGCCGCTCTTGCCTTTTTTGGCGAAGGACGCAGCATACGGCGTGGCACCAGCGCCGAGTTCGGCCTGATGCACAGCAGCGAGAATTCGCAACTCCCTGTCCTCCATCATGTCCGCCATCACTTATTCTCCTTGCTTTTCAGCTTGTCCTGAAAGTAGGGCGTGACAATGGCGTCCACCGCTTCCAGGAGGTTGGCTGGTTTTTGAGCACGCAAGCGTTGAGCTGTTTTGATGTACAATCCATAGGCCTCCTTGAACGGTAGTCGGACCAGTTCTGGGTTGCTGGCGATGTACGGAGATGACATATCTTCTTTGAATCGGATGACGAAAGAAGCATTGCCAGACATCTTTAAAATTGTTTTGTCGGGAAGAACGGCCTCTCCGATGGGCATTAAAAGTGACATTGAATGTATTCTTCCATTACAAGGAAGCCCATCTGTCCAACCGTGATATCCGTAGCATGAAAACATATGCGTCCGTTTTGACGTCCATATAATTGCCTCAGAGCGTTCTTCATTGTTGCTCGAGTACTGAATGCCGAATTCAAGTGGAGTGCTGTTTGTCGATCCGGAGACAAGATGTATCGTGGTATATTTCATATCAAATTTTTCTCGATACCGCTTGAGTTTTCCAGAACGTTCGGAATATTCGTCGGCAGTTGAGTTTGCTAGTGTCTTTTCTTCTTCTGTCCGTCCTTCCCATTCTCTATCAATAGTCCCTTTTGTCAGATTGAAAAATATGTAATGGTATACCTTTCCCGATGTGAATCTGTAATCAATGATGAAATCACCGTTCTGATTCGTATAGAACGATCCCATCCAAAGACCCGAGGCATCCTCGGGGATGGGCAGCCTGGCGCCCCAGAAGCCGACCGCGTCGTCGGCGGGCATCCAATCCAGGGACCCGGCACGGGCGGACCCGACGGGAAGGGCCGCGAGCAGCCCGGCCAGGAGAAGCAGGCTGAAGAGAAGCAGGCTGGGGAGGCGCGGGAAGGGGGAGATGCGGTCGCGGATCATGGGCGTTCCTCGTCTCGTCGTGCGGTTTCGTCATTCGGCAGGGGCAGGGCCATCGTGCTGACGGGCACTGCGTTTCTCCTACGTGGAAACATATAGAAATGCACCCATGCGACAGCTTCAGCGCCCGGACGCCGAACCGGACGCACGGGCATTCTACACCCGAAAAATCCCCCGGGCGGGTCCGGGCGCATCCGCATGGCGTCCGGGCGGCTCAGGGCGGTTGACGGAGTTCGGCGCACGTCGACCGGGAAGATGAAGATGCAGTATTTCAGTAGCTTGTGAAATCATTGTGCCATCATGGCCCGGAGTTCATTTTTTCGACAGATAGGCCTTGCCTTCAGCGTGTTGCAAGAGAATCTGGCGGGCGACAAGTTCATCGCCGACAGACCCACTCCGTATGAGAGGCGATACGCGCAGGCCGAATGGCGTCGCGGGGCGGAGGCGGGACGGCGGATTTCCCGCGCGCCGCGGGAACGGCGGCGGCCCGGGCGACCTCCGGCGCGGCGCAGTCCGGTCTTTTCCTCCTCCCCCGCTTGCCATTCACCAGTTCGGTGTTACCTTCCCGGACTGCGGCATTTAGCCGCTGGAGGAAGCATGTCCGTCATCCACATCGAAGGCGCCAGACAGCACAACCTGAAGAACCTGGACCTCGACATCCCGCGCGACCAGCTCGTGGTCGTCTGCGGTCCGTCCGGGTCGGGCAAGTCCACCCTGGCCTTCGACATCGTCTACGCCGAGGGGCAGCGCCGCTACGTGGAGTCCCTCTCGGCCTACGCCCGCCAGTTCCTGCCCCAGCTCGACAAGCCGCTGGTGGACAAGATCGAGGGGCTCTCGCCCGCCATCTCGCTCGAGCAGCAGACCACGGGCCGCAACCCCCGCTCCACCGTGGGCACGGTGACCGAGATCTACGACTTCCTGCGCGTCTTCTACGCCCGGCTCGGCCAGTTCCACTGCCCGCAGTGCGACCGGCCCATCCGCTCGCAGACCATCGACGAGATCGTGGACAACATCCTGGCCATGCCCCAGGGCACGCGCTTCTTGCTCCTCGCGCCGCTGGCCGAGAACAAGAAGGGCACCTTCAAGGACCTCTTCGCCAAGCTGCGCAAGGAGGGCTTCGCCCGCGTGCGCGTGAACGGCAAGGTCCACCTCCTGGAGGAGGCCCCGGAGCTCGACAAGAAGAAGAAGCACAATCTGGAGCTGGTGGTCGACCGCCTGGTGGTGCGCTCCGACGTGCGCAGCCGCCTGGCCGACTCCGTGGAGCTGGCCCTGAAGTGGGGCGAGGAGCGCCTCATCGTGGCCGAGGTGGGCGGAGAAGGGGAGGGGCCCGAGCACCTCATGAGCACCCTCTCGGTCTGCCCCGAGTGCCGCGTGAGCCTGCCCAAGCTCACCCCGCAGCTCTTCTCCTTCAACAGCCCCCAGGGCGCCTGCCCGCAGTGCTCGGGCCTGGGCAGCATCGAGTATTTCGAGCCCGCCCTCATCGCGCCCAACCGCGGGCTGTCCCTGAACGAGGGGGCCGTGCTGCCCTGGAAGAAGGGCGTCACCCGCTACGCCGCGCCCCTGGTGCGCCTGGGCGCGCGCCACGGCTTCACCATGGACACCCCGCTGGCCGACTTCTCGGAGACGGCCTGGCACGCCCTGTTCCACGGCGACGAGGCCGAGTCCTGGGAAGGCGTGGTCGGCACGCTCGAGCAGGGCATGGCGCTCGGCCAGATCTGGCGCGACGAGCTGGCCCGCTACCGCCAGTCCGCGCCCTGCCCGGCCTGCCGCGGGGCGCGCCTGAAACCCGAGTCGCTGGCCGTGCGCGTGGCCGACAAGAGCATCTTCGGCTTCACCTCCATGCCCATCGTGCGCGCCCTGGAATGGCTGAAGGGCCTCTCTTTCGACGCGCGCGAGATGATCATCGCCGAGCCGCTCTTAAAGGAGCTGACCCACCGCCTGGGCTTCCTGGTCAACGTGGGGCTCGACTACCTGAGCCTTGCGCGCGAGATGTCCACCCTCTCGGGCGGCGAGGCGCAGCGCATCCGCCTGGCCGGGCAGCTCGGCTCTGGCCTCGTGGGCGTGACCTACGTGCTGGACGAGCCCTCCATAGGCCTCCACCCGCGCGACAACGAGCGGCTGCTGGGCACGCTCAGAAGCCTGCAGACCCGGGGCAACACCGTGCTCGTGGTGGAGCACGACGAGGAGACCATCCTGGCCGCGGACAACGTCATCGAGCTCGGGCCCGGCTCCGGGCTCAAGGGCGGGGAGATCGTGTTTCAGGGCGACGTGCACACCCTGCTCAAGGAGGCCGACACCCTGACCGCGCGCTACCTGCGCGGCGACATGACCATCGAGCGGCCGGAGAAGCGCCGCGAGCCCCGCGGCCACCTGACCCTGCGCGGCGTGACCACGAACAACCTGAAGGGCGTGGACTGCGACGTCCCGCTCGGCTGCCTGACCGTGGTCACCGGCGTCTCGGGCTCGGGCAAGAGCTCGCTGGTCATCGACACCCTCTACAAGCACGTGGCCCTGGCTCAGGGCATCAAGGTGGACCAGCCCGGCCAGATCAGGGGCATCGACAACCTCGCCGCCATCGAGAAGATCGTGGCCATCGACCAGACGCCCATCGGCCGCACGCCGCGCTCCAACCCGGCCACCTACACCAAGGTCTTCGACGAGATCAGGAACATCTTTGCGGCCACCAAGGAGGCCAAGCAGCGCGGCTACAAGCCGGGCCGCTTCAGCTTCAACGTGCCCGGCGGCCGCTGCGAGCACTGCAAGGGCGACGGCCAGATCCGCGTGGAGATGCACTTCCTGCCCGACGTCTACGTCACCTGCCCGGTGTGCAAGGGCAAGCGCTACACCACCGAGACGCTCGACGTGCACTACAAGGACCTGAACATCTCCGAGGTCCTGGACCTGACCGTGCGCCAGGCCCTGGACTTCTTCTCGGCCTACCCCGTGCTGAAGCGCCGCCTGGAGGTCCTGGACGAGGTGGGGCTCGACTACCTGCACCTGGGCCAGCCCGCGACCACGCTCTCGGGCGGCGAGGCGCAGCGCATCAAGATCAGCCGCGAGCTCGGCAAGCGCTCCCTGCCCGGCACGCTCTACGTGCTGGACGAGCCGACCACCGGGCTGCACATGCACGAGGTGGGCAAGCTCATTCAGGTCCTGCACCGTCTGGTGGACAAGGGGGCGAGCGTGGTGGTCATCGAGCACAACCTCGACGTGGTGGCCTGTGCGGACTGGGTCGTGGACCTCGGCCCGGGCGGCGGCGAGTCCGGCGGGCGCATCATCAGCCAGGGCACGCCGGAGCAGATCGCCGACGATCCGAAGAGCGTGACCGGGAAGTTCCTGAAGATTTAGCCCGCAGCGGGCCGGGCCGCAGGCGGTGAACCGCGTTCAGGTCGTCTTGCGGGGCCGGGGGGATGGGCGTATGCATGCATGCCCCCGGAGGGATCCATGGATTTCCTGAACGTCGCCGTGCCTCTCGCCAAGGTCGCCCTGGCCTTCGTGGTCATGCTCGTGGCGATCCGCAAGAGGATCGCCCTGCCGACCTGCATCCTCGGCGGCAGCTTCGTGCTCGCCCTGCTCTTCGGCCTCGGCCCCGTCTCCTGGGGCCGCGCGGCCCTCTCCGCCCTGTGGGAGCAGGAGCTCATGTCGCTGGCCGTGATCGTGGGCCTCATCCTGGTGCTCTCGGACATCCTGGAGCAGAGCGGCCAGGGCGAGCGGCTGATGCGCGCCACGAGCACGCTCATGCGCAGCCACCGCCTGCGGCTCATCTTCTTCCCCGCGCTCATCGGGCTTTTGCCCATGCCGGGCGGCGCGCTCTTCTCCGCGCCCATGGTGCGCAGCGCGGCCGGGGAGCTGCCCGTGGACGCCACGCGCCAGGCCATGCTCAACTACTGGTTCCGCCACATCTGGGAGCTGACCTGGCCGCTCTATCCCGTGCTCATCCTGGCCTCGGCCCTCACCGGCATGACCATCGCGGAACTCGTCGCCCTGACCTGGCCGAGCCTGGTCATGAGCCTGACGCTCGGCTGGCTGTTCTACCTCAGGCCCGGGGTCCTGCCCCTGCCGCCCTCGGCCGGGCGCGGCCAGACCGGCCCCAGGGAGTTCGGCAAGGCCCTGCGCGAGAGCCTGCCCATCCTCACTGCGCTCGTGGGCGCCCTGGTCCTGGACCAGACCCTGGACAGCGTGGTGCCGGGGCTGCCGGACCAGTCGGGCTTCATCCTGGCGCTGGTGCTGTCCATCGCGGTGGTCGCGGCGCAGAACGGCTGGAGCCCGGCGCGCGTGCTGCGCACGGTCTTCCAGCGCCGCGTGGCGGGCATGGTCTGGCTGGTGCTGACCATCTTCATCTTCAAGCAGGTGGTGGAGGCGGGCGGCGTGGTCACGCAGCTGAGCCAGGCGGCCTCGGGTGACGCCGCGCTCTTCGTGGTGACCCTGGTCCTGCCGCTCCTCGTGGGGCTCATCTGCGGCATCAGCATGGCCTTCGTGGGCACGACCTTCCCGCTGCTGCTGGGACTTCTCGAGCACATGCACGTCTCGCCCGGCGTCAGGACGGCCTACGTGGTCTTCGGGCTCATGGCGGGCTACACGGGCGTGCTGGCCTCGCCGCTGCACGCCTGCCTGCTCATGACCTGCGACTACTTCGGCGTGGGGCTCGAGCGGGGCTGGAAGTCCATCCTCCGGCCGAGCGCCATCTTCCTCGCCTTCGCCGTGGCCTACTTCTTCGTGCTGCGAACCTGGCTGGCCTAGTCCCCGGGCCGCCTCAGGCCTGCCGGGCCAGGCCGCCGCGCGCGGTCTCGCGGTAGTCGGGCGACATGTCGCGGCCGATGTGCAGCATGGCCAGGAGCGCGCGGTCGAGCCCGACCACGTGGTGGCCCGTGGGCACGGCCGTGGCCAGGAGGAAGGCGTTGTAGGCCTTGACCGCGCCCATGGAGTTGCGCTCGATGCAGGGGATCTGCACGAAGCCGCCGATGGGGTCGCAGACCAGGCCGAGATGGTGCTCGAGGGCCGACTCCGCGGCGTTCTCCACGGCCTGGAGCGGCAGGCCGTGGGCCTGGGCCGCCATGGCCGCGGCCATGGCCGAGGCCACCCCCACCTCGCCCTGGCAGCCGACCTCGGCGCCGGAGATGGAGGCCTCGTGCCGGGCCAGGAGGCCCACGGCCGCGGCTGCCAGCATCCCCTGGCGCAGCGCGGCGCGCGGCAGCCCCTTTATCTCCTTGCAGACGTAGAGCACGGCGGGCAGCACGCCCGCGGCCCCGGCCGTGGGCGCGGTGACCACCACGTGGCCCGCGGCGTTCTCCTCGGCCGCGGCCAGGGCGCAGGCCGAAAGGGTGAGCAGGAACTTCTCCGCCTGGTGGCGGCGCTTGCGCGAGCGGGCCATGATGCCGCGCGCCTTGCGCCACAGGCCGATGGGCCCGGGAAGCGGCCCCTCGGCCTGCAGCCCGCGCTGCACGCAGTCGAGCATGACCTCCATGATCCTGGTGAGCTTCTTGTCGATCTCGGCCCGCGTGGCTCCGGTCAGGGCCTCCTCGTTGCGCAGCAGCACCTCGTGCAGGGGCAGCCCGGCCAGGTCGCAGGCGGCGCGCAGCTCGGCCATGCTGTCATAGGGATAGGGCACCTCGCCGAGCTCCTGCGCGCTCTCGCTGCCGTCGTCCACGAATCCGCCGCCCGGCGAGGCATAGCGGCGCAGCAGCAGCTCCGCGCCGTTCGCGTCGCGCAGGACGAACTCGAGGGTGTTCGGATGGCCCGGCAGCCCGCCCGTGTCCTGGCCGACCTGCAGCATGCCCGGCACGGGCGCCAGCTCGTCGAAGACGATGTCCGCGGGGTCGAGCGCGGCCCGGCCCTCGCCGAGTTCCACGGCGTGGAGCACCCCGGGCGTCATGTCCAGGCGCGAGAGCAGGTCCGGCGGGCAGGTGGCCGGTTCGTGGCCGAGCAGCCCGGCGGCCACGGCGCGGTCCGTGGCGTGGCCCCGGCCCGTGGCCGCGAGCGAGCCGTACAGGCGCACCGCAAGGCGCGCGGCGCGGGCCTGGGTCTCGGGGGGGAGCCGCCTGCAGGCCGCGAGGAACATGCCCGCGGCGCGCATGGGGCCCATGGTGTGCGAGCTGGACGGCCCGGGCCCTACCTTGAACAGCTCGAAGATGGAGGTGCGGATTGTGCGCATGGCGCCCATCTAGCCTGTCCCTCTCGCGAAGGGAAGGCCAGGCCGCTGAAAACGTGCCGTCTGCTGCGTTGCCGCGGAAAGTCCGAACCCTCGCGTATGTGGAATACGCGTCGGGCTCGGACTTTCCTTGCGCCTTGCATCCGACGCGTTTCGAGCGGCCTGGCTTTTTGATCCGAGAAGGTCGGTGATCTTCCCGTTTTCTGCTTCGGGCGGCTGAAAACGTGCCGTCTGCCGCGTTGCCGCGGAAAGTCCGAACCCTCGCGTATCGGGAATACGCGTCGGGCTTGAGCTTTCCTTGCGCCTTGCATCCGACGCGTTTTGAGCTGCCTGGCTTTTTGATCCGAGCAGGCCGGTGATCTTCCCGTTTTCTGCTTCGGGCCGCTGAAAACGTGCCGTCTGCCGCGTTGCTGCGGAAAGTCCGAACCCTCGCGTATGTGGAATACGCGTCGGGCTCGGACTTTCCTTGCGCCTTGCATCCGGCTCGTTTTGGGCGGCCTGAGGCCTTGCTTGAGGAGGTCCGGGCTCCGTCGTTTTCCGGTCCGGGGAAGGATTGGTCTTCGCGGTCTCCCTCGAGCCTCCACGCCCGGGCGGCCCGTGTTTTTTGGGCCGGGCGTGCAGTGTGCGAAGGCGGTCGAGGCCGAGCCTCGCGCCGGGAGGGTCCAGGGAGGGGGCGCGCAGCCCCCTCCCTGGCCGCCGGAGGCATTCTCCCTAGCCGATCCCCTGACCTGCGTGGCACAGACGCGCCTCAGGCTTTGCCGTGCCTTCGATCCTGCGGCGCGGCAGACTCAAAAGGGCTTCCAGGCCTCCTTCAGGCAGGTTGCGCAGGCGGATGTCGCCGCCGTGCTGCAAGGCGATGTTGCGCGCGATGCTGAGGCCCAGACCGTGACCGCCGGTGCGTGGGCTGCGCGAGCCCTCCACACGGAAGAAGGGCTCGAAGACGCGGGGAAGGCTCTTCTCCGGGATGCCGGGGCCACGGTCGCGGATGGCGATGGTCACGTTGTCGCCCTGGTCCTCGATCTCAACGCTCGCCGCGCCGCCGTAGCGCACGGCGTTGTCCAGGAGGTTCGTCAGGCAGCGCTTGAGTCCTGCGGGCCGCGCGGGCAGGGGCTCCAGGGCTTCGCCCGCGCACTCCACGCTCTGGCCGATCTCGGCGTAGTCGTCGCGCAGGCTTTCCAGGAGCGAGTTCAGGTCCACCTCCACCTCTTCCTCGCCGCGTTCGATGCTGCGCACGAAGTCGAGCGAGAGGCAGAGCATGTCGCGCAGCTCGTCGAGGTCGGCCACGAAGCGCTTCTGCAGATCCGCGGGCTCGATGAGGTCGCAGCGCAGGCGCAGCCGCGTGACCGGCGTCTTCAGGTCGTGGGAGATGGCCGCCAGCATGCGGCTGCGCTCCTCCACGAACTGGCGGATGCGCCGCTGCATGCGGTTGAAGGCCTGGATGGCGCGACGCGTCTCGGTAGGGCCTTTCTCGGGCAGGGGGGTGTGCGCCAGGTTGGTGCCGAATTCGTCAGCGGCCTGGGCCAGCACGCGCAGGGGACGCGTGACCCAGCGCACGACCAGCAGCACGAGGAGCAGGATGAGCACGAAGCGCCACCACATGTCCATGAACATGGGGAAGAGCATGCCGATCCCCGGGGTCTCGACCGGGACGCGGCGCGTGAACAGGGCCCAGGAGCCGTCGTCCATGCGCACGGCCAGGGAGAAGGGGAAGGTCATGCCGAAATGGTGGTCCTCGGCGTTGGCCGCGCCGTATATCTGGTCCTGCGTGTAGTGGCCCACGCCTCCGGTGCGCAGCAGGAAACCGCGCTCGGTCCCGAAGATGCCCGTGAGGGCGGCGCGCATGGTCTGGGCCGCGCCGCCGCTCTCCTGCTCACGCGGCAGCGGCTCGAGCACGGGGCGCTCCGCCACGATGCGCACGTTCATGGAGGGATCGCTCAACCGGGCGGCCATGTCCGCGCGCTCTCCCACGGGCAGGGCGTCCAGGACCTTCACCTCCCGCGCCGCGCTCAGGGCGTCGGAATATGCCCCGTCGCGCAGGAAGTGCGGCCCGCGTATGGCGATGAGATACATGGCCGTGATGATCTGCAGCAGGACCATGCCGCCCAGAAGGACCAGGACCAGCTGGCCGTAAAGCGATTTAGGATAGAGACCGCGCGGCAGTCCCATGGGTTCCTCCCTTGCGGCGCGGGTTCGGGGCGTCTCGCCTACGTCCTGCGCCTGGAAAATCGCCGTGCGCCCGTCGCGCCGTGCGTGCAGCCCTCATACACGGGCGGGAAAAAAGGCAAAATGAGAGTTTGTAACCGAATGTTGCGGCGTTCGAAACTGCAACCGATGGTAACACTTCTTCGCGTCCTGAAATGCCGGGGAAACATTCGGACACACGCGGCCGCGGCCCCTGTTGTATGGTGTATACGCTGAAACCGCGTCCGCATCCGGCGCGTCACGCCCTGGAAAGCCCGGGAGGGCCGTTCTGGGGGCCATACAAGGAGCCTTATGAGCAACGGAAAAGTATGCCTGACACAGGACGAGATCAACGCCTTCTTCAAGAAGCGCCCGCGCAGGCAGGGGGCGAACTTCAGGGCCAGGACCGAGGCGTGCGAGCCCGCCTGCCGGGAGGTCGCGGAGCGGCCGGACGAGGCGCCGGAGCTGAAGCCCCTGTCCCTGCTCCGAGAGGCCGGGGACGATGAGCGCGATGCGGCCAGGCGCGCCACGGCCAAGGGCATGGCCCTGCTCGCCCTGGCCTTCGACGAGATCGACGCGGACCGCGACGGCATGGTCAGCCGCGAGGACCTCTCCGCCTACATCTGGTCCCGCCTGAACGTCCGTCTCTAGCGTGACGTCCGCCAAATACGCAAAGCCGTATTTGGCGGAGGATCGCTGCGCCGAAAAACGCGGTTTTCGGCCGGCTCACGCCGCCGCCTCTCTGCGGCGGAACCGCGCATTCGCCCGATTCGCGTGTCGCGTACGACGCGGCGCGCACATCCCCCCGATCACGTCCGGCAGCCACGGAACGGCAGCTGGACGGAATCCCCTTCTGCGGCTTTCATTCGACCGTTTTGGCGTCGGCCGTCGTGCGCGAAGCCACGGCCGCATCTTTGGCCGTTTTTCCGGCTGAGGCGTCCGCCTCGTTTCCTCCGGCGTTCGCCGTCGGGGCCTTTGTCCCGCCCGCGCGCCAGCCGCCGCCCAGGGCCTCGATCAGCGAGACGCTGGCCGCGATGCGCCTGCCCTGCAGGCCGACCGAGGTCAGCTCGCTCGACAGGGCCTGGGTCTGGGCGCTGACCACGCTCACGTAGTCCACAGTGCCCGCCTTGTACTGGTCCAGGGCCAGCCGCTCGGCCTCGCGCGCCGCGGACACGGCCTCGTTCTGCACGACCTGCTCCCTGGCCAGCACGGAGAGCGCGGCCAGGTAGTCCTCCACCTCGCGGAAGCCGTCCAGCACGGTCTGGCGGTAGCCGGCCACGGTCTCGTCGTAGGCGGCCCGGGCGTAGTCCGTCTTGGCCGCGCGCAGCCCCCCGTCGAACAGGGTCAGGGCCAGCTCGGGCCCGAGCGTCCAGACGCGGTTCGGCACGCTCAGGAGGTCGGCCAGGCCGTCGTTCTGGTAGCCGCCGCCTGCGGACAGGGTCAGGGTGGGGAAGAAGGCGGCCATGGCCACGCCGATCTGCGCGTTGGCGGCCGCGGCGCGTCGTTCGGCCGCGGCGATGTCCGGCCTGCGCTCGAGCAGCTCGGAGGGCACGCCGACGGGGATGTCCGGCACGCGCAGGGCGTCCAGGCGGGGAGGCAGCGAGAACGTCGCCGGGGGCTGGCCCATGAGCACGGCGATGGCGTGCTCGTACTGCCTGCGGTCGACCTCGAGGTCGATGGCCGAGGCCTGGGCCGACTTGAGCTGCGTCTCGGCCGAGGCAACGTCCGAGCGCGTGACGATGCCCGCGTTGTACTGGTTGCGGGTGATGCTCAGCGAGCGCTCGTAGGCCGCTACGGTGCGCTTGTACAGGTCCAGCTCGAGGTCGATGGTCCGCAGCGCGAAGTAGTCCGTGACCAGTTCGGCCTGCATGCTCAACAGTTCGGCCGCCAGATCGGCCGCGCTCGCCTCGGCGCCTGCCGATTCGGACTCCACGCTGCGCCGCGTGGCGCCCCACAGATCGAGCTCCCACGAGACGTCGCCGCTCACGGCGTAGGTCGTGGCCGTGGCCGAGCCCGGGCTCTGCTTGCCGCGCGTGGCCGAGCCGTCCGCCGTGACGGTGGGGAAGTAGCTTGCCCGGGCCTCGCGCACCAGGGCCTTGGCCTGGCGGTACCGGGCCTCCACCTGGCGCACGTTCTGGTTGGAGACGGCCACGCGCGCCACCAGGGAATCGAGGGTCGGATCGTCGTAGCAGGCCCACCAGTCGCCCCGGCCGCCGAGGTCGGCGGGCCTGGCCTGCTTCCAGTCCTTGCCGCCGTTCTTTGCGGCCTCGCGGTAGGCCGCGGGCGTCTGCACCGCAGGGCGCACGTAGTCCGGGCCCGCGGCGCAGCCCCCGAGCAGGGACATGAGGAAGGTGAAGGCGGCCACGGCCAGGATCAGGATGCACGCGAGGACCGCGCGCTGCACGGTATCGAGACGGATGGGCATGATCAGGCGGACTCCTTGGATTCCCCGGTCCGGGGCGCGCAAAACGGCCACAGGCGTTGCCGGAGCGCGCGGCAGCGCAGCCGGAACCTGTCGAGATGGAGGTAGACGACCGGGGTGGTGTAGAGCGTCAGGACCTGGCTGACCGCGAGCCCGCCCACGATGGAGATGCCGAGCGGGCGCAGGAGCTCGGAGCCGTCGCCCCGGGCCATGGCCAGGGGCACCGCGCCGAGCAGGGCGGCCAGGGTGGTCATCATGATCGGGCGGAAGCGCAGCAGGCAGGCGTTGAAGATGGCCTCGCGCGGGCGCATGTTCTGGCGGCGCTCGGCGTCGATGGCGAAGTCGATCATCATGATCGCGTTCTTCTTCACGATGCCCGCGAGCAGCAGCACGCCGATGAGCGCGATGACGCTGAACTCCGTGTCGCAGGCCATGAGCGCGAGCAGCGCCCCCAGGCCCGCCGAGGGCAGGGTGGAGAGGATGGTCAGGGGGTGGATGAGGCTCTCGTAGAGCACGCCGAGCACGATGTAGAGCGCGACGAGCGCGGCCAGGACGAGCAGCGGCTCGCTTCTGAGCGACGCCTTGAAGGCCTCGGCCGAGCCCGCGAAGCTGCCGTGCACTGAGGTGGGCATGGCGAGGCGGCGCACGGCGTCGTTCACAGCGGCCGTGGCCGAGGAGAGCGTCGCCCCCTGCGCGAGGTTGAAGGAGATGGTCGTCGCGGCGAAGTGCCCCTGGTGGTTGACCGCAAGCGGCGAGAGCGTGGGCCGCACCGAGGCCACCGAGGCCAGCGGCACGAGGCTGCCGTCGCTCGCGGCGACGCGGACGTGCGAGAGGTCTTCCGGCCCCTGCGTGTAGGCCGGGGCGTACTCCAGGACGACCTTGTACTGGTTCGCGGGGTTGAAGATCGTGGTCACCTGGCGCTGGCCGAAGGCGTCGTTCAGGGCGGCGTTGATGCCCTTCTGCGTGAGGCCGAGGCGGCTCGCGCCGTCGTGGTCCACGAAGAGGCTCGTCTGCAGCCCCCTGTCCTGCTGGTCGGAGTTCACGTCCGCGAGCTGGGGCAGGGCGCGCAGGGCGGCCAGGAGGCGGTCGCCCCACAGGCGCAGGGTGGTCAGGTCGTCGCCGACCAGGGTGTACTGGAACTGGGTGCGGCTGCTACGGCCGCCGATATGGATGTCCTGGGCGGCCATGAGGTACAGCCGCGCTCCGGATTCGCGGGCGAGCTCGGCGCGCAGCCTGGCCATGACCTGGTCGACCCCGGCGCGTCCCTCGGAAAGGGGCTTCAGGCCCACGATGACGGTCGCGGTGTTGGTGCTGTCGCGGCCGCCGCCGGTGAAGGCGTCCACGCTCTTGACCGCCGGATCGTGCATGACGACGTCCACGAACCGCGTGAGCTTCTTGCGCATGGCCGTGAAGGAGATGTCCTGGTCGGCCAGGAGCGCGCCCATCATCTGGCCGGTGTCCTGCTGCGGGAAGAAGCCCTTGGGCACCACCACATAGAGATAGATGTTGGCGGCCACGGTGAGGCCGAGGAAGAGGAGGGCCAGGCGCTCGTGCCTGAGCACCGCGGCGAGGCTGCGCGCGTAGAAGGAGATGAGCGCGTCGTAGAAGCGGCCGCCGAGCCCGGCCGCCCAGGCCGACAGGCGGAAGAAGGCCCCGGGGCGGCGGCCTTCGGCCTCGAGCTCGGCCTCCTCGCGGTCGTCGGTCTCGCGCGGCAGGAGATGGGCGCACATCATGGGCGTGGTGGTCAGGGAGACGACCAGGGAGACCAGGATGGCCGCGGACAGGGTGACGGCGAACTCGCGGAAGAGCCGCCCGATGATGCCGCCCATGAACAGGATGGGGATGAAGACCGCGACCAGGGAGAGGCTCATGGAGACGACCGTGAAGCTCACCTCGCGCGCCCCGATCAGGGCCGCGCGCAAGGGAGTGGTCCCGCTCTCCACGTGCCGCGCGATGTTCTCGAGCACGACCACGGCGTCGTCCACCACGAAGCCCGTGGCGATGGTCATGGCCATGAGCGAGAGGTTGTCGATGCTGTAGCCGCACAGGTACATGACCGCGAAGGTGCCCACGAGCGAGACCGGCACGGCCACGCTCGGGATCAGCGTGGCCCGGCCGTTGCGCAGGAAGAGGAAGACGACCAGGATGACCAGGGCGATGGAGGCGAGCATGGTGCGGCCCACTTCCCTGAGCGAGGCGCGGATGGTCGTGGTGCGGTCCATCATCACGTTGACGTCTATGCCCGCGGGCAGGGAGGCCTTGAGCGTGGGCAGCATGGCCTTGATGCGGTCCACCGTGGCCACGACGTTGGCCCCGGACTGTCGGAAGACGAGCAGGACGATGCCCGGCTTGCCGTTGGACAGGCCCACGATGCGGGAATTCTCGACCGAGTCCGTGACCGTGGCCACGTCGCGCAGGCGAACCGCGCCGCCGTCGGAATAGGAGACGACGAGGGGCAGATAGTCGGCCGCGCGCGTGGCCTGGTCGTTTGCCTCCACCTGCCAGCGCGCGTCCTGGTCCTGCAGTTCCCCCTTGGGTTTCAGGACATTGGTGTTGACGATGGCCGTGCGCACCGCCTCGAGGCCGATCCCGGCGTGGTGCAGGGCGTCGGGATTGAGATCCACGCGCACGGCGGGCAGCGAGCCGCCGCCCACCTTCACCTGTCCCACGCCCAGCACCTGGGCGAGGCGCTGCGCCAGGACGGTGGAGGCGGCGTCGTAGACCTTGCCCGTGGGCAGGGAGTCCGAGGTCAGCGAGAGGATCAGCACCGGCGCCTCGGAGGGGTTCATCTTGCGATAGGTCGGATTGCTCGGAAGCCCAGTGGGCAGGAGGCTGCGCGCCGCGTTCAGCGCCGCCTGCACGTCGCGCGCAGCGCCGTCGATGTCGCGGTCCAGGTCGAACTGCAGGGTGATGCTCGTGGAGCCGAGCGTGCTCTGCGAGGTCATCTCGGAGATGCCCGCGATGCGGCCGAGCGCCCGCTCGAGCGGCGTGGCCACGGTGGCGGCCATGGTCTCCGGGCTGGCCCCGGGCAGCGAGGCCGAGATCAGGATGGTGGGAAAGTCCACCTGGGGCAGGGAGGAGACCGGGAGCATGCGCATGGCCGCGAGGCCGAGCAGGACCACGCCCAGGGTCAGGAGGGTGGTGGCCACCGGCCGCCGGATGAAGACCGACGAGATGCCGGACATCTAGGCCGCTCCTCCGCTCCCGTCCCCGGCGTCTTCGGCAACGTCCCCGGCCGGATTCCCGAACAGGCGTCTCCGCCAGGCGGCCGCGCGGCGGGCCGCGCGGTCGAAGGCCAGGTAGATGACCGGGGTGGTGAACAGGGTCAGGGCCTGACTGACGATGAGCCCGCCGACCATGGACACGCCGAGGGGGTTCCTGAGCTCGGAGCCCATGCCCGTGCCGAGCATGAGCGGCAGGGCCGAGAGAAGGGCGGCCATGGTGGTCATGAGGATGGGCCGGAGCCTGAGCAGGCAGGCCTGGCGGATGGCGTCGATCGGCGTCTTGCCCTCGGTGCGCTCGGCCTCCAGGGCGAAGTCGATCATCATGATCGCGTTCTTCTTCACGATGCCGATGAGCAGGATGATGCCGATGATGCCCACGATGCCGAGCGAGTCGCCGGAGACGAGCAGGGCGAGCAGCGCGCCTGCTCCGGCCGAGGGCAGGGTGGAGAGGATGGTCACCGGGTGGACGTAGCTCTCGTAGAGAACGCCGAGCACGATGTACATGGTCACCACCGCGGCCAGGATCAGCCATATCTGGCTTGCGAGCGAGCTCTGGAAGGCGGCCGTGGCCCCGAGGAAGGAGGTCTGGATGGAGACGGGCATGCCGAGGTCGTGCTCGGCCGCGCGCACGGCCGTGACCGCCTGGCCCAGCGAGGCCCCGGAGCCGAGGTTGAAGGAGACCGTGGCCGCGGGGAACTGCCCCTGGCGGTTGATGACCAGCTGCGTGGGCCGCACCTCGATGCGCGCCATGCTGGCCAGCGGGGCCTGGCCGCCGCTCGACGTGGGCACGTAGATGTCGTCCAGGGAGGCCGGGCCGGTCGCGAACTGCGGCTTGACCGTGAGCACCACGCGGTACTGGTTGGACTGGGTGAAGATGGTCGAGACCAGGCGCTGGGCAAAGGAGTCGTAGAGCGCGGCGTCGATGTCCGAGACGCTCACGCCGAGGCGGGCTGCCGCGTCGCGGTCGATGACCACGTAGGCCTGCCTGCCCCTGTCCTGCAGGTCCGAGGCCACGTCCGAGAGCTCGGGCAGGTGGGAGAGGCGCTCCACCAGGCGCGGCGTCCACTCGGAGAGCTCCTTCTGCGTCGGGGCCTCGAGCACGAACTGGTACTGCGTGCGGCTCACGCGGTCCTCGATGGTCAGGTCCTGCACGGGCTGCATGTAGAGCCGGATGCCGGGCACCCGGGCCAGGCGGGGCGCAAGCCGCGCGATGACCTGCGAGGCTTTCGCCTTGCGCTCGCCCAGGGGCTTCAGGTTTATCTGTATGCGCCCGCTGTTGGCCGCGGTGTTGGTGGAATCCACGCCGATGAACGAGGTCAGGCTCTCCACGGCCGGATCCTCGAGGATGACCTTGGCCAGGGCCTGCTGCCGCTCGGCCATGGCCGGAAACGAGACGGCCTGCGCGGCCTCTGAGATGCCCTGGATGACGCCGGTGTCCTGCACTGGGAAGAACCCCTTGGGGATGAACGCGTAGAGCGCCACCGTGGCCGCCAGGGTGCCCGTGGCCACGAGCAGGGTCAGCCCCTGGTGGGCCAGCACCCGGTCGAGCGCGCGGCCGTACCAGGCCACGATGCGCTCGAAGAGGCCCTCCGTGCTCGGCTTCTTCTTTGCCTCGGCCGCCGCCTTGGCCCGCGCCGGGCGCAGCAGCCGGGCGCACATCATGGGGGTCAGCGTCAGGGAGACCACGGCCGAGAGCAGGATGGAGACCGCGAGGGTGATGGCGAACTCCCTGAAGAGCCTGCCCACGATCTCGCCCATGAAGAGCAGGGGGATGAGCACGGCCACCAGGGAGAAGGTCAGCGAGATGATGGTGAAGCCGATCTGCTGCGCGCCCTTGAGGGCCGCCCGCATGGGCGTCTCGCCCATCTCTATGTGGCGGGAGATGTTCTCGATGACCACGATGGCGTCGTCGACCACGAAGCCCGTGGCGATGGTCAGGGCCATGAGGGTCAGGTTGTTCAGCGAAAAGCCCGCCAGGTACATGACCCCGAAGGTGCCCACCAGGGAGAGCGGCACGGCGATGCCCGGGATGATCGTGGCCGGGACGCTGCGCAGGAAGAGGAAGATGACCATGACCACCAGGGCCACGGCCAGGACGAGCTCGAACTCCACGTCCTGTACCGAGGCGCGGATGGTGTTCGTGCGGTCGGTCATGACCCTGACGTCCACCGAGGCCGGAAGCGAGGCGCGCAGCTCGGGCAGGAGCTCCTTGATGCGGTCGGCCACGGCGATGACGTTGGCCCCTGGCTGGCGCTGCACGTTGACCACGATGGCGGGCGAGGCGTCGGCCCAGGCGGCGAGGCGGGAATTCTCCGCGCCCTCCACGACGTCGGCCACGTCGCCCAGCCGGATGGCCGCGCCGTTCTCGTAGCCGATGATGACGCGCGCGTATCCCTCGGCCGAGGTGATCTGGTCGTTGGCGTCGATGGTCGAGGCGCGCTCCGGCCCGTCGAAGCTGCCCTTGGACGTGTTCACGTTGGCCGCGTCGAGCGCCGTGCGCACGGCCTCCATGGAGAGCCCCCGCGCGGCCAGGGCGGTGGGGTTCACGCGCACGCGCACGGCCGGACGCTGCCCGCCGGAAAGGCTCACGAGCCCCACGCCCGAGAGCTGGGAGATCTTCTGCGCCAGCCGCGTGTCCACGAGGTCCTCCACCCGGGGCAGGGGCATGCTCGGGGAGGAGACGGCCAGGGTCAGGATGGGCGGGTCGGCCGGGTTGACCTTGCTGTACACGGGCGGGTTCGGCAGGTCGTCGGGCAGCAGGCTGTCCGCGGCGTTGATGGCCGCCTGGACCTCCTGCTCGGCCACGTCGAGCGCCACGGAGAGGTCGAACTGCAGGGTGATGACCGAGATGCCCGCGCCGCTCGAGGAGGACATGCGCTTGAGCCCGGACATCTCGCCGAACTCGCTCTCCAGGGGCGCGGTGATGGCCGCGGCCGTGACCTCGGGGCTGGCCCCGGGATAGGAGGTCACCACCTGGATGGTCGGGTAGTCGATCTCGGGCAGGGCCGAGATGGGCAGCATGCGGTAGGCGAGCATGCCCGCGAGCAGCAGGGCGAGCATGAGCAGCGAGGTGGCCACGGGCCGTTCTATGAAGATGCGCGATGGGTTCATGGCGTGCTGTGCGCCGGACGCGGCCTGGCCGCGCCCGGGAGGCTAGTCGGCGGCGACGTCCACCGGGGTTTTGTCGCGCAGGTTGTCCACCCCGTCCACGACCAGCTCGTCCCCTGGCGAGACGCCGTCCGAGACGGCCACGAGACCGTTTCCGGACGGCCCTTCGGTGATCTTCGTGAGCCTGGCCTTGCCGTCCTTGCCCACCACGTAGACGAAGGGGCCGGAGCTTCCCTGCTGCACGGCGGCGTCCGGGATCAGGACGGCCCCGGAGAGGGTCCTGACGCGAAGCCGCGCGTTGACGAACTGGTTGGGGAAGAGCATCTCGTCGGCGTTGGCGAAGCGGGCCTTGAGCTTGACCGTGCCCGTGCTTGTGTCGATCCTGTTGTCCAGGGTCAGCAGAACGCCGTCCGCGACCTTCTGCGTGTTCTCGCGGTTCCAGGCTTCCACGGCCAGGGGCTGGCCCTCGGCCTTGCCCTGGCGCAAGGCCGTCAGCACCTCGGGCAGCCTGGTCTCCGGAATGGTGAAGACCACGTCGATGGGCTGCACCTGGGTGATGACCACGATGTCCGTGCTGTTCGCGCTGACGATGTTGCCGGGATCCACCTGGCGCAGGCCCAGGCGGCCGGAGCAGGGCGCGGTGATGCGGCAGTAGGCCAGGTTCACCTTGGCGGACTCGACCGAGGCCCGGTCGGCCTTGACCGCGCCCTCGTACTGCCGGACCGTGCCCTGGGTGGTGTCCACCTGCTGCGGTGAGATGGAGTCCTGCGTGAGCAGCACCCGGTAGCGGGCCAGGTCCTTCTGCGCCGCCTTGAGCTGGGCCTCGTCCTTGGCGAGCGTGCCCTCGGCCTCGGCCAGCGCGGCCTTGTAGGGACGCGGGTCGATCTCGGCCAGGAGGTCGCCCGCGCGCACGTGCCGGCCCTCGGTGAAGTGGAGTGCCATGAGCTGCCCGTCCACGCGGCTTTGCACCGTCACGCTGTTGGCGGCCGTGACCGTGCCGAGCCCGGTGACGTAGACGTCCATGTCGCCCGTGCGGGCGGCTTTGGCGCGCACGACCACGGCCATGGCGGGACGGCCGGGACCGGTGTCGCTCCTTGCCGCGGACTGGTCGTAGAGCAGCCGGCCGCCCGCCAGGACGGCGACGGCGAGCAGGGCCAGGAGGACGCGGCGCACGGCCGGGCGTGCTGCGGCGCGGGAAATGCATGAAGCGGGTGTCGTGTTCTGTTTGTGCGGCATGGATGGCTCTTTCGATGTGGGCACCGGGCCTTCGGCGCGGTGTTATTGCCGGAAGGGCCGCCCGCGGCAGGAATGGCTCCTGGCCGCGGACGGCATCCCCCTCTCGGGGAAATGGCCTATCCCCGCCGCATGGACGCAGTATGTTTGAATGTTTCCCCAACGTTTCGCCGTGGCTGGAAGTGTGCTACTGTGTTTCCAGGCCGGAGCGGGAAAAGTTTTGTTACAAACATTCCGTCCCGTTCTCCGGACAATGCGGGATAGAAGGCTGTCCATGACCAACCAGGAAAATATCCTCGTCGTCGACGACGATCCCGAGATCCGCCGCCTGCTCGTGGACTATTTCGAACGCCACGGGGTGAGGGCCGCCGCCGCCCCGGACGGCACGGAGATGTTCAAGGCCCTGGACAACGGGCGCTTCGACCTCATCGTGCTCGACCTCATGCTGCCGGGCGAGGACGGGCTCTCCCTGTGCAGGCGGCTTCGGGCGCGCTCGGACGTGCCTGTGATCATGCTCACGGCGCTCGGCGAGGACACGGACCGCATCATCGGGCTCGAGCTCGGCGCGGACGACTACCTCTGCAAGCCCTTCAACCCGCGCGAACTCCTCGCCCGGGTGCGCACCGTGCTGCGCCGCGTGCGGGCCCTGCCCGAGAACCTGGCCCAGGCCGAGCCCGAATCGCTCGGCCGCAGCATCCGCTTCGCGGACTGGACGCTGGACACCGTGGCCCGCCACCTGCTCTCCCCGCAGGGCGTGGTGGTCAACCTGAGCGGCGCGGAATACCGCCTGCTGCGCGTCTTCCTGCAATTCCCCAACCGGGTCATGAATCGCGACCAGCTCCTGGACCTGACCCAGGGCAAGGCGGCCGACGCCTTCGACCGTTCCATCGACGTCCTGGTCAGCCGCCTGCGCACCAAGCTGCGCGACAACGGCCGCGAGCCGCAGATCATCAAGACCGTGCGCGGCGACGGCTACTACCTGGCCTGCGGCGTGGAGCGCGAGGAGGGCTGATCCCCTCCGGTCCCGCCTGGTCCGTTTTTTCCCCTTCTTCCCCCATCGACCGGAGCGGCTCGGCCCGCAGCCGATGTCCGGCAGACTTTCGTCTGCCGGACCGTCTTCGCGCGCGAAGAGGCCGCAATTCTTCCTCGTTCCTCGTTGACACGGCGAACAGCTCGGCTAATATCGACTACAAGCGGAAAAAGGATTCTCGAGTTATTTTTTATTTTTTCAAAGTGTTGCGCCAGGGCGCAAAAGGAGAAGAGACCATGCCCCGCACGCGTCAGATCATCACCTTCATTGTCTGCCTGGCCTTGCTTTCCCTCGCCTTCGGCTGCGCGAGCACCAAGACGAGCGAGAGCACGGGCCAGTACATCGACGACTCCACGATCACGACCAAGGTCAAGGCCGCGATCCTGAAGGATCCCATGCTCAAGTCCATGCAGATCGGCGTGGAGACCTACAAGGGCGACGTGCAGCTCTCGGGCTTCGTGGACAACGAGGCCATGGTGGATCGCGCCGGAGTGGTCGCCAGGGGCGTGGCCGGCGTGCGCGAGGTGCACAACAATCTCGTGGTGCGATGAACGCAGCGCGGGACGCTGCCTGTCACGGGACGAAGATGAACGGCTTGGGGGCCCGCGCCGTACGGCGCGGGCCTTCGCCGTTCAGGAGGGGGCGTCCTGGCCCTTGGCGCGGGCGGCCAGCCAGCCGATCTGGCGGCAGATGCCCATGAGCATGTCGAACTCGCGGCGGGTGACGGAGGCGCGGGCCAGCAGGCGGCGCATGGGCAGCAGGAAGTAGTCCGGGTTGTCGCCGTGCAGCACGTCCAGGGCCAGCATGGCCTCCTTGACGCGCTCGACGAGCAGTTCGCGCTCCTTCATGGAGATGGTGCGCGGGGCGGCCGCCTCCGCCGCCTCGTCCGCCTCCCTCGCCTGCGCCCGGCGCGCGCACAGGCACTCCCAGAGGAGCAGCAGCGTGGCCTGCGCGAGGTTCAGGGAGCGCCCCTGGCTCGCCGTGGGCACGGTCACGAGGTGGGTGCAGCGCGAGGTGTCCTCGTTGGACAGCCCCTTGTCCTCCGGGCCGAAGACCAGGGCCACGCGGTCGCCTGCGGCCAGGGAGCGGGCCACGGACTCGGCCGCCTCGTCCGGCATCTCTGGCGCGCGGCGCCAGCCGCCGAGCCTCGCCGTGGTGGCGTAGGCCTCGCGGCAGTCGGCCAGGGCCGAGGGGAGGTCCGGGAAGAGGCGCACGGCCTCGAGCAGGTGGCGCGCGTGCACCGTGGCCATGGGCGCGGCCTTCTCGATGTCCCACATCTCGGGCGACACGAGGCGGATGTCGTCCGCGCCCATGTTCAGGCAGGCCCGGGCCACGGCGCCCACGTTCTCGGGAAAGCGGGTGCCCACGAGCACCACGGCCAGCCCGGCCAGCTCGATCGCGTCGTCGCGGCGCGTCATGATCTGCGGATTCCTGCCGTTTCGCGCGCTAGACGTTGAACAGGAAGTGCATCACGTCGCCGTCCTTGACCACGTACTCCTTGCCCTCGGTGCGCAGCACGCCCGCGGTGCGGCAGGCGGCCTCGGAGCGCTGCGCGAGGTAGTCGTCGTAGGCGATGACCTCGGCCCGGATGAAGCCGCGCTCGAAGTCCGTGTGGATGACGCCCGCGGCCTGCGGGGCCTTGGAACCCGCGCGCACGGTCCAGGCGCGGACCTCCTTGGGCCCGGCGGTGAAAAACGAGATAAGGCCCAGGGCGTGGTAGCCGGTGCGGATGATCTGGCCGAGGCCGGACTCCACCGCGCCGTAGGATTCCAGGAACTCGCGTGCCTCCTCGTCGGAGAGCCCGATCAGCTCCTCCTCGACCTTGGCCGCGACCTTGACGAACTCGGCGCCGCGCGCGGCTGCCAGCTCGCGCACGCGGGCCGCGTGCTCGTTGTCCTCGGAGAGCCCGGCCTCGTCCACGTTGGCGCAGTAGATGACGCGCTTGTCCGTGATCAGGCGGAGCTCCTTCAGGAGCGCCTCGGCGCGCTCCTCGTCACGGCCGGGGAAGGTGGCGGCGGGCTCGCCGCGCCCCAGGTGCTCGGCCAGGACCTTGCCGACCTCGATCATGGGGCGCAGGGTCTTGTCGCCCTTGGCCTGCTTCTCCAGGCGGTCGATGCGGTTCTCAAGCGTCTGCATGTCGGCCAGGATGAGCTCGGTCTCGATGACCTCGATGTCGCCCAGCGGATCGACCTTGCCTGAGACGTGGACCACGTCGTCGTTCTCGAAGCAGCGCACCACGTGCAGGATGGCCTGGGTCTCGCGGATGTTGGCCAGGAACTTGTTGCCCAGGCCCTCGCCCTGGCTCGCGCCCTTGACCAGGCCTGCGATGTCGATGAAGTCCACGGTGGCGTGGACGATCTTCTGCGGGTTCACGAGCTCGGAGAGCTTCAGGAGCCGCTCGTCCGGCACGGGCACCACGGCCTTGTTGGGCTCGATGGTGCAGAAGGGATAGTTGGCGGACTCGGCGTTCTGGGCGCGGGTCAAGGCGTTGAATATGGTGGACTTGCCGACGTTGGGCAGGCCGACGATGCCGACGCTCAGGGACATGGCGGGTTCTCCTTTTTGCGGGCCGAAATGGCCCGGCGCATCAATAAACGCTCGCGTCCCGGCTGTCAAAGCGGCGCACGGGGGAGGTTTTGCCCCGCATCGCGCGGCCTCATTGTGCAATCCGGGGCGCGGTGCTAGGGAGGCCGCATGATGCAAGACACCGACTCCACCACCCCGCCCCCCGCCGCGCCCGACGAAACGCCCCGTTGGGCCAAGACCCTCATCCTCAAGAAAGGCGAGGAGCGCAGGCTGCGCATAGGCCACCTCTGGCTCTTCTCCAACGAGGTGGACACCAGGCGCACGCCGCTCAAGGGGCTCACGCCCGGCGAGGCCGTGCGCATCGAGGACAGCCGGGGGGACTTCGTGGCCAACGGCTACGCCAATCCCGGCTCGCTCATCGCGGCCCGCTTGGTCAGCCGCAGGCCCTCGGAATTCCTGGACGAGGACCTTTTGCGCCGCCGCCTGGGCCAGGCCCTGGCGCTGCGCGAGCGCCTCTTTTCCGCGCCCTTCTACCGCCTGTGCTACGCCGAGGGCGACTTCCTGCCCGGCCTCGTGGTCGACCGCTACGGCGACGTGCTCGTGGTCCAGCTCGGCACCGCGGGCATGGAGCGGGCCAGGGACTTGGTGGTCGAGACCCTCATGGGGCTCGTGAAGCCGCGCGCCGTGCTGCTCAAGAACGACTCGCAGGCGCGGGCCTACGAGGGGCTGCCCGAGTATGTGGAGACCGCCTACGGGACCGTGCCCGACGAGGTGGAGGTGGAGGAGAACGGGGCGCGCTACACGGCCCCCCTGGCCAGCGGGCAGAAGACCGGCTGGTTCTACGACCAGCGCCTGAACCGCGCCCGCCTCGCGGCCTACGCCGGGGGCGCCTCGGTCCTGGACCTCTTCTCCTACGTGGGCTCCTTCGGTGTGCTGGCCGCGCTCTCGGGCGCGTCGTCCGTGACCTGCGTGGACGGCTCGGCCCGCGCCCTGGACGCGGCGAGGGAGAGCGCGGAGCGAAACGGCGTGGCCGGGAGGGTGCGGACCGTGGAGGCGGACGTCTTCGCGGCCATGGAGGCGCTGCAGGCCGAGGGGCGGACCTTCGACGTCATCTGCCTGGACCCGCCCGCCTTCATCAAGCACAGGAAGGACCAGGCCAAGGGCGAGCAGGCCTACGTGAAGGCCAACCGCGAGGCCATGAAGCTCCTGTCCGAGGATGGCGTGCTCATGACCTGCTCCTGCTCGCAGCACCTGGAGGCCGAGGCCCTGCGCCGGGTGGTGCTGCGCGCCGCGGGCCAGAACCGGGCGAGCGCCCAGATCCTGGAGCAGGGGCACCAGGGGCCGGACCACCCGGTGAATCCGGCCATGCCCGAGACGAACTACCTGAAGTCCTTCGTCTGCAGGATACTGCGGTAAGGCGGGACTAGGCCAGGCCGACGTCCGGGGCCACGCCCTGCATGGCGGCCACGGCGAGGTTCAGGAAGTCCGCGAGCTCGAGCCCCAGGCGGTCGCATTCCTTGATCGTCTCGCGGTTCACGGTGCGCGCGAAGGCCTTGTCCTTCATCTTCTTCTTGAGGCTCGAGGCGGCGAGCCCCTCGAGCTTGGTGGGCCGGACCAGGGCCGCGGCCGTGATCAGGCCGGTCACGGTCTCGCCGCAGCGCAGCGCGAAGTCGAGCGCGCTCTCGGGCGCCACGCCCGTGTGCTCGGCGTTGTGGGCGCGGATGGCCTGCAGCGCCTCTCCGGGCAGCTCGGCCGCGAGCATGTCCGCGGCCGCGAGGCCGTGGCGCGCCGGATCGTCCTTGGTCGTGGCGTAGTCGAGGTCGTGCAGCAGGCCCGTCAGGGCCCAGAGCGTCTCGTCCTGGCCCAGGCGGTCGGCCAGGGAGCGCAGGACGGCCTCGGAGGCCAGGCAGTGCTGGAACAGGCTCAGGTCGGGGATATTGGCGCGCACGAGCGCCAGGGCAGCGTCGCGGTCGAGCATGGCGGACTCCTTGGCTTCGTTGTGGAGGGTGTTTCGTATGACAGGCGCACGAGGATGTAAACAGCGCTTTCCAGGGGCCGCGCGCGTCCTGGTCTGCGGCGGGGATTTCGAGGCCCGCTCGGCCGTGGCCGAGGCAGTGCGCGCGGCGGGCGCCGAGGTCGCCGAGGCCGCGGGCACGGCAGAGGCCCTGCGCCTGCTGGCCCTGGCCGGGGAGCGCGGGGGCGCATGCGCCGTGTCCCTCGTCCTCGATCTCGACGGCGGGCCCGGAGACGCCCGGGGCGGCGGCCTCGCCGCGCGCGCCGCCGCGGCCTTCCCCGAGGGCCATCCCCCGATCCGCCGCGTGGAGGGTCCGGCAGAGGCGGTCGAAGCCCTGATCTCTGTTGACGTCGCGGGCGGTATGCGCTAGGGGACCCTTCTTCACCGCCGCCCGGTCCCGCAAGGGCCCTTCGGAGCGGACGGACAAGACGCACATATTTTCCTGGAGGAATCATGGCCAAGCACAAGAAGCACGAGCGCAAGAAGGAACTGGACCGCCAGCGCAAGCGCCGCAAGGAGCGGCAGAAGGCCCTCGTCCGCGAGGCCAAGGCCCAGGCCAAAAAGGCCTAAGCTTCAGTCCTTGACTCGCCGGTTCTCCTGATTATCTGTCACGTCGTGCCGGGCGCGGGCTTCCTGGATCGGGAAGCCGGCGGCCGGGCGCATTTTTTTCATCGCTTTTCGTGTGACGGAGGAGCAACGGAATGCCCATTTACGAATACGAATGTCCTGCCTGCGGCAAGGTCTTCGAGGAGTGGAACAAGAGCTTCGACGACGTCGAGTCGCCGTGCGAGTGCGGCGCCACGGCGCACCGCATAGTCTCCAACACCGCCTTCGTGCTCAAGGGCTCTGGCTGGTACGTGACCGACTACTGCGGCAAGAAGGCCTCGTCCTCCGGGACGGGCGGCTCGTCGGGCGAGACCTCGGGCAATGCCTCCGACGGCGCTTCCGGCAGCGGAAACGGCGACGGCGCCAAGGCCGCCAAGGAGCCTGCGTCCTCCTCCTCTTCTTCGTCCGCGGGCAGCGCGCCAGCGGCCTCCGCGGGCACAGGCGCAGCCTGAGCCGTTCATGTCGTGCAAGCGGCCCCAGTGGGGCCGCTTTTTTTTCGCCCGCGCTCCGGGAGCCGCTGCGGCAGAGGTATCCGGATGCGCCCTTGCAGGCACGGGACATTGAAGAGGGCGCCTCCCGCCGCAGTCCGGCACGCAAGCGGGCGGCCGTGAAGCGTGCGGTGCATTCCGCCGCGCACCGTCCTGCCCGGCCGCACATGTTGCAGCCTCACGACGCCGGTTCTTTCACAGGCAGCGGCAAGGCGAAAAAATAATCCACCCGCGCCACGGCAGGCGAGCCGGGGGCGAAACGGCGCCCGCGCCTTGAAAACCTGGGCCGCAAAACAGCGCTTGTGCAGTCCGGTCGCCTGTTTGCCGACAGCCCCCCTTTCAATTCGGCGCGAAATCATTTAGCGTTTTCGCACCCGCAGGCCGAAAGACCCGGCCACGGACCCCCCTGAGGAGCATCGCATGATCGATCGTTACACCCGCCCCGCCATGGGGGCGATCTGGACCCTCGAAAACAAGTTCCGCGCCTGGCTCGAGGTCGAGCTGGCCGTGTGCGAGGCCTGGCACCGCCTGGGCGTGATCCCGGCCGAGGCCATGGCCGATATCCGCGGCAAGGCCGACTTCGACGTGGAGCGCATCCTCGAGATCGAGGAGACCACGCGCCACGACGTCATCGCCTTCCTCACGGCGGTGGAGGAGAAGGTCGGCCCCTCGGCCCGCTTCATCCACCTCGGCTGCACCTCCTCCGACATCGTGGACACGGCCAACGGCCTGCTGCTCACCCGCGCGGGCGAGATGATCCTCGCGGCCGTGGACAAGCTGCTCGCGGTGCTCAAGGATTTCGCCTACGCCAACAGGGGGCGGCTGTGCATGGGCCGCACCCACGGCATCCACGCCGAGCCCACCTCCTACGGCCTGAAGATGGCCGGCTTCTACGCCGAGTTCGCGCGCCACCGCGAGCGCTTCGCGCAGGCGCTGGCCGGAATCCGCGTGGGCAAGATCTCCGGCGCCGTGGGCACCTACGCCTTCCTCTCGCCCGAGATGGAGGAGATCGCCCTTGAGATCCTCGGCCTTTCCGTGGACCCGGTCTCCACCCAGATCATCCAGCGCGACCGCCACGCCCACTACTTCACGGCCCTGGCCTGCATGGCCGGAGGCGTGGAGCGGTTGTGCGTCGAGCTTCGCCACCTGCAGCGCACCGAGGTGCGCGAGGTGGAGGAGGGCTTCGCCAAGGGGCAGAAGGGCTCCTCGGCCATGCCGCACAAGAAGAATCCCATCTCCGCCGAGAACATGACCGGGCTCTCGCGCCTCATCCGCACCAACGCCCTGGCCTCGCTCGAGAACCAGGCCCTGTGGCACGAGCGCGACATCAGCCACTCCTCGGTGGAGCGGGTCATCATGCCCGACTCGACCATCCTCATGGACTACGTGCTGCACCGCCTCGCCGGACTGGTGAAGGGGCTGCGCATCATCCCGGAGAACATCGAGAAGAACCTCAAGGCCTCCATGGGGCTCTACTTCTCGCAGCGCGTGCTGCTGGCCCTGGTGGAGAGCGGACTGCCGCGCCAGGAGGCCTACGTGATGGTCCAGAAGGTGGCCATGCACTGCTGGGAGAACCACGTACAGTTTCCCGATGCCGTGCGCGCCGACCCGGACATCTCGAAACGCCTGGGGGCCGCCGCCCTTGATGAACTCTTTGATCCCGGCTACTATCTGCGCTTCGAGGACGCCATATTCGGACGCGTTTTCGAGGGTCATTTCTCGGGGGGACGATGAACACGACCAAGGGCACTCTGGCCCGCCTGCTCTACGCGAAATCGTACATCGAGGGCGAGATCACCCTCACTTCCGGCAAGAAGAGCGACTACTACTTCGACTGCAAGCAGACCGCGCTGCATCCCGAAGGCTCGTGGTGCATCGGCACCCTGTTCCTCGAGATGCTGAAGGACACCGACGTGCAGGGCGTGGGCGGCATGACGCTCGGCGCCGATCCGCTCGTCTCCTCGGTCACGGTCCTCTCCCACCTGGCCTCGCGCCCCCTGCCCGGGTTCATCGTGCGCAAGGAGGCCAAGGGACACGGCACCGGCCGTTTCCTGGAGGGGCTCGGCAACTTCACGCCGGGCATGAAGGTGGCCATGCTCGAGGACGTCGTGACCACCGGCGGCACGCTGATCAAGGCGTGCGAGCGCGTGCGCGACGCCGGGCTCGAGATCGTCGCGGTCTGCGCCATCCTCGACCGCGAGGAAGGGGGCAGGGAGAATCTGGCCAAGGCTGGTTACGACCTCAAGTCCATCTTCACCAGGGCCGAGCTCGTCCGCCTGGCCCGGGCCTAGGATTTCGCCGCCCGCCCGCGGCACCGGGCGGGAGCGGGCAGGAGAGAGTGCATGAGAACAACGTGCGCGGCGCTGGCGGTGATCGGGGTCCTCCTCCTCGGCGTGGTCTCGGCGGGAGCCTTCGACCTGACCCTGGAGGACAGTCCCGACGTCCCTCCCTACTTCGTGGCCGTCTCCAAGGACACCCAGACCTTTCTCGCATTCGGGCACCATTCGCCCCTGACCCTGCTCACCAAGCTCACCTGCACCACCGGCCAGGAGATGGGGGACAAGGTCAAGGAGGGTGACCTCAAGACGCCCGAAGGCGTCTATTTCATCGAACACAAGCTCGCCAAGGGGCTCGACTACGACGTCTACGGCGGCCTGGCCTTCACCCTGGACTACCCGAACCCCATCGACCGCCTGAAGGGCAAGACCGGGCGGGGCATCTGGGTGCACGGCCGCGGGCATCCCATCAACCCGCGCGAGACCCAGGGCTGCGTGGCCCTGAACATCGGGGACCTGCACCGCCTCGAGGCCAGCCTCGAGCCGGGAACGCCCGTGGTCATCGCCACGGACGTGCGCGTCAGCGACACCCCGGGCGAGTTCTCCCGCGAGGCCAAGGAGCTCGTCGACCGCGTCCACAAGTGGGCCGAGGCCTGGTCCAACCGCGACGACGCCTTCTTCTCCTTCTACGACCAGAAGGACTACACCGAGCCGGGCGCCCCCACCTTCAAGGCCTTCCGTGACAACAAGGAACGCATCTTCGCGGCCAAGCCCTGGATCGACGTGGCCTGCTTCGACCTGCACGCCCTGCGCGGCCCGGACTACTGGGTGACCTGGTTCGGCCAGTACTACCGCACGGATTCCACCACCTTCCAGGGCGAGAAGCGCCTCTACTGGCAGAAGGACTCCAAGGGCCGCTGGGTCATCGTGGGCGTGGAGTACGCCCCGGCCGCGAAGGACTACGAGGCCCTCTACCTGCAGCAGTCCACCAGGGACGTCGGCAAGATGCTCGACGCCTGGCGCAGGTCCTGGGAGCACGCGGACCTGAAGAGCTACGCCCGCTGGTACGTGCCCTCCGCCGTGCAGGACGGCCGCCAGGGCCTGCTCGCGATCATGGACCAGAAGAAGGAGCTCTGGGAGAAGAACGCGCCGAAGAAGGTGGCCATCTCCGGGGTCAAGGTGAGCCTCGACCGCGGCGGGCTCAAGGTCGTCTTCCGCCAGGACTATCAGAGCGCCTCCGGCTACTCGGACTCCGGCTACAAGACCCTCGTCGTCCAGCCCTCGGCCATCGGCTGGCGCATCGTCAGCGAGACATGGTCGGCGAAGGAGCCGTCGTAAACCCGGGCGCAAGACCGCAACCAGATCGCAGATGACCAACGACACCAAGTACAATGTCCTGTTCATGCGGGACGACACCCACGTCCGCCGCTTCCGCGTCAGCCCCGGGCTGATGAAGGGGCTCGTCTGGGGAGTCGGCCTGCTCGTCCTCCTGGCCTGCCTCGCCGTCTACGGCGGCATCCATTTCTGGCGCATCAACGCGGGCCTCGCCTCGGAGAACAGGACGCTGCGCCAGCAGCTCGCCGAGGCCAACATACGCCTGGAACGCCTCTCCAACGTGGAGAAGATCCTCAAGTCCAACGACCCCGAGGACATGCAGTCCCTGCTCGGCACGACCCCCGACGGCAAGGGCGGCGACGCCAAGGCCAAGGACGCGGGGCAGCCCGCCGCCCAGGCCTCGCAGGCCGTCCAGCCCCAGGTCGCCATGCCTGCGGCGCCTCCCCCGAACCTCGTGGAGCTCTTCTCCCACACCGACATGCACCAGGCGAGCCTGGACAACGTCCAGGCCCGGTTCTCCGGCAACGGCATGCAGCTGCGCATGGACCTGAACAACCTGCTGGCGGACAAGACGCTGAACGGCCGCGTGGACATCTTCGTGCTGAACAACTCCGGCCGCATGGAGGGCGTCTCCGCGCCCGATTCGGACCTCGTTTTTTCCATCCAACGTTTCAAGCGCATCCAGGCGTCCTTCGATCTGCCCAAGGGCATGGAGCGCAACGAGGTCTTCGCCGTCCGCATCGTCATCAAGGGGCAGGAGGGAAAGGCCATCTTCAGTGAAACCTACCCGCTTGCCCGCATCCTGTCTTCTTAGCGCCGCGTTCCTCCTGGTGCTCGCGCTGCTGTCCGCGGTCCCGAGCCAGGCAAAGTCCTACGTCTTCTTCCAGGGGACGCAGTATCCACTCGCCGTCTACATCCTCAAGGGCCTGCAGCCCGGCCCCACGGTCATGGTCCAGGGCGGCATCCAGGGCGACGAGGTCTCCGGCTTCCTGACCGCGGAGACCCTCTCCCGGGCCCACGTGAGGCGCGGCACCCTGATCGTCGTGCCCCGCGCCAACATCCCCTCCATCAGCCGCCGCGTCCGCGCCGTGAACGTGGACCTCAACCGTCGCTTCGACCAGCCCTACGACGACTACTACGAGGACGCGCTCGCCCGCGTCATCCGCCTGCTGCTGGCGCGCAGCGACGCCTTCATCCACCTGCACGAGGGCTCCGGCTTCTACAGCCCCACCTGGATCAACGCCGAGCGCAACCCCAAGCGCTGGGGGCAGAGCGTGATCATCGACGCCGGCATCTACCAGAAGACCCTGCACCTCTCGAACATGGTCGAGAGCGTGCTCACCCGGCTGAACCCCCACGTCCGGCCCGCCAGCTACCGCTTCGCCCTCTTCAACACCGAGACCTTCGCCCCCAATTCGCCCTACGGCCCGGAGATGCGCAAGTCGCTGACCTGCTACGCGCTCAAGGAGCACCGCATCCCGGCCCTGGCCATCGAGGTCAGCAAGGACATCCGGCCCCTGGACTGGAAGGTGCGCGAGCAGCTGCGCGCCGCGGTCATGTTCCTCGAGAAGTTCGGCATCCGCCTCGACCTGCCGCCGCTCAAGGGCGTCTCCTTCGAGCACTTCGCGGACAGGCCGCCCGAGATCCGCATCAACGGCCAGACCTTCAAGCCCGGCGCGACCATCGAGGCCGTGGCGGGCGAGCCCCTGCGCGTGGAGGTCGTGCGCGGCTCGGGCGACCCGTTCTTCCACGCCAACCCCGCGCTCTTCGCCGACGGCCGCCTGAGCCTGGACTTGACCAAGACCGACGCCTCGCTCTTCAGCCAGGTCAAGCGGCTGGACATGCGCGCCGACGGGAACGAGCTCGGCAGCGTCGAGGTCCGCTACACGCCGGCCCGGTCCGCCGCCGGAAACACGGGCCAGACGCCCGTCTTCGAGGTCTGGCACAACGGCCGCCTGGAAGAGGTCGCCTCCGGCCAGACCATGCAGGCCGTGGAAGGCGACCAGATGCTCGTCGCGGGCGTGCGGCCTCAGGCGGGCAACGGACGCGCCGAGATCATCAACATCAAGGGCATCGTCACCCGCGTGGGCGAGAACACCGGCCAGGACGCCGACACCGACGTGGTGCTCGACTCCGGCCTCTTCATGCCCCGCTACCTGCAGCGCGGCCCGGACGGCCTTCCCCGCATCCAGGTCTGCCGCGAGACCCCGGGCGCGCGCCCGGCCGCCTTCTACGTCAGCCTCGCCCCGCGCCGCGTGGCCGGGATCAGGCTCGACGGCCCGAACGGCCAGACCGCCATGCTGCCCTTCCGCCCGGGTGCAGGCTGCCGCCTGCAGCCCGGCACCTGGACCCTGTCCGAGGCCTGGAGCAACGGAAGCCAGGACAGGCTCGTGGCCCTGGTCGACGGCCTGCCCCTGGCCTTCGGCGAGAGCTTCACCCTGGGCATGGGCTCCTCCGTGAGCCTGGAGATCCTTCAGGCCGCCACCTTCAAGCCCCTGGGCCGCATGACCCTGGCCCCGGCCGCCATGGCCTCCCTGGCCACGAAAGCCGGGTCGTAGGGAGCCGTCCCGTGAGGCTCTGCTTCGTCAACCTGCCCCTGCGCTACGCCGAGCGGCACCCGGAATATCTCGAGCACTTCCTCGCCCACGGCCTCTGCCCCGAACTCGGCATAGACGCCTACGCCGTGGACCGCCTCGGCCGCGACTGGCACGAACGCGTGGCCGAGCGTCTGCGCGCCGCGGGCCTCGCCGCCGCCGTGCACCTGCCCTTCGACGACCTGCGCCCGGCCAGCACCGATCCCCTGGCCGCAAACGCCGCGCGCCGCCGCATCCTGGGCGCCCTCGACGTCGCCCGCATCTACGGCCCGCGCCACATGGTCGGCCATCCCGGGCTCACCGAGCCCAACCTGCCGGAGCAGGAGGACGAGCAGCGCGCCTCGGCCCTCGCCACCTGGAACGCGGTCTGCGACGCCTGGCCCGGCCACCCGCCGCTCTTTCTCGAGAACACCTTCGACAAGACGCCCGACCGCCTCGCCGCCCTGGTCGCCGCCCTGCGCGCCGCGGGCCGCGACGTGGGCGTCTGCTTCGACGCGGGCCACTGGCACAGCTTCAGCCGCGGCAGCGCAAACCGGGACCTCGACCGCTGGTTCGCCGCGCTCGGCCCCCACATCCGCCACCTCCACCTGCACGACAACTCCGGCGCGGCCGACGAGCACCTCGGCCTCGGCCAGGGCGCCATCCCCTGGGAACAGTACCTCGGCCTCCTGGCCGCGCTGCCCGAGCGCCCCACAGCCACCCTCGAGCCCCACACCGCCGAAGCCCTCGACCACAGCCTCGCCTTCCTGCGGCAGCATGCCGAGCGGCTGGCCTCGCTCATCCGCGGCGTGGACTAGTGTCGCGTCCGAGAAAAAAGTCGATATGCTGCGCAGGAGTCGTACGCGACACGTGAACCGGGCGAACGCACGGTTCCGCCGCCAGCGGCGGCGTGAGCAAGCCGAAAACCAGATCGGAAGAGCGGTTCAGCAGGAATGCCGAGACCGGGAGCTAATATCGGATGCCGTCTTCTGC